>NZ_JBFSUD010000012.1:0-90507 GCF_041467175.1 Vibrio sp. 10N.247.310.24 | reverse complement strand
TAAAAGCGTTGAACAAGCTTACTGGGTTAGGTATGCCTGAAACTTGTCGTATTGACTAAGAAATACGCGAAACGGGTTGGCTCTATCTCTAAATTCAATTACGCAACAAAGCCGCTTAGACTTCAAGCAACCAGCGATTGCCTTTGAAGAAATGGCATTGACTGCTTGATATTGGAGAGTGTCGCACTTCGCAGTTGAATTCGGGACAATATTATTTTTTGCCAAATCGCAGAAGGGAAATTAACCTATAAATAGATTTCTTATATGGATTTATATGTAAAAATGACATCTCGTCAACTTTCAAGATACCAATCGATGAAAAATAACATTTAATTGCATTTTTTTGTTCTAATACCTTAATCGCTTTACATAGAAGAAACAAAGGAGATTTAACCATATTAATAAACCAATGAAATCTACTAATATAACCAACTTGATTTTTCCCATGCTGCCTATAGCCTATAAGAGACGAGTCTATAAAATAAACCCGTCCAAAATACCGAGCTAAAATAGCAAAAAACCAATCATGCATAACAATCTTATTTTCACCTATCAATTCTGCCATTTCCTGTGAAAGTAATCTTAGCGAACCATTTATACAACATGATGCACCCTGAACACAATTCTCTAGTAAGATAGAATCATCCAAAACGACTTTAGTATTGAGTCTTTGCCTTTGTATAAAGCTATTGTAAAGGTGGTCACCTTTTTCGTTTATGATATCGGCGTCAGAATAAATTAACGTAGGTATATTAGCGCCACATTTTCTGTACTTACTGACAAAAATCTCCACCTTATCTTTATACCAAAGATCATCTTGATCGCTAAAAAACAACAATTCACTTTTACTGTATACTAATGCTGAAATAAAATTATACAAAACTCCCTTTTGAGGACCTTTAACTATTAACCATTCAGTATCAAAAGCTCCATAATTATTAGCGACTTGCCTAACAACATTAATGACAGAGTCATCTACGCTGTCATCAGATATAATAATTTTATTAGGCAACATACTTTGCTGCATGATACTATCTAGTTGCGAACATATAAACTCGACATTGTTATATGTACATACTATGACGTCATATTTAATTGTATTCAAACTTAACTCGCTAAATAATCATCTATAATATCATCTACAGGTAAATAGGCTCGTAGCCTGGAGTTTTCTATCCAAATAGCCTTATCACAGAATGCTTTAACATCGTTCATGTTGTGTGAGACAAGAAAGATTGTAACACCTTTACTCTTGAAGTCTTCAATTACCTCTAAACATTTACGTTGAAAATTAAAGTCTCCGACAGCTAATACTTCGTCTATTAATAAAACATCTGGCTTAATTGATGTAATTACTGAAAATCCAAGCTTGGCTAACATGCCACTAGAATAGGTTCGAATAGGTTGGTCAATAAAATCTCCTAGTTCGGAAAATTCAATTATAGAATCCATAGAAACTTTAACCTCTTCGAGAGTTAAACCTAGCAATACTGCATTCAACATAATGTTCTCTCTCCCCGTTAAATCAGGATGAAAGCCACCGCCCAGTTCTAACATCGATGCAACTCGCCCCTTAACACGGATTGAACCTTGGTTTGGTTTTAAAACCCCAGCAAGCAGGGCAAGTGTTGTGCTTTTTCCTGCTCCATTTTTACCAATTAAAGCAATCGATTCGCCTTTTTTTACAGTAAAGCTAACATCATTCAAGGCAACATAACTGGTGGTTTTGAAACTAGAAATAAATTTCATCGGATTCAAAAGTATATTCTTAATACCTGAGCCAATGTGATGATAAAGTGGGTACTTTTTAATCACATTATTAACTTCTATCACTGTCTCAATCATAACACTTCCGCGAATCTGTACTTCAACTTATTAAAAACCATACTACCTACAAACATACACACAATACCGGTTATCAAAGATGATAAGATATAACCAATATCAACAGTACCGTAAAGAAATAAATTTCGCCATGAGATAGCAATCTTAGCCAATGGATTATAATCAATTAGCCATTGATATTCTTCAGGTATCATAGATTCGATATACAAAATTGGAGTAGCGTAAAAAAGCATCATCAAGCCAAGTTGTACAAAGCGCTCTATGTCACGGAAGAATAAGTTGAGTGTAGCTAAAGTAAGAGATAAGCCATAAGCAATCATTATTTGAATAACGGATAAAACGGGAATCCATAATAGGTAACTTTTAAAGTAGACAGCCATATCGGAGAAATATAAGAATAATAATATTATTGGTATCGATATAAAAAAGTTAAATCCTTCCATAAGAATCGTACTAAATGGCAATATAGATCTTGGAAAACAAGTTTTCTTTATAATCTGAGAATTTCCTACATAAGAAAATAGGTTCATTGTTATTGAGTTGGCCATCCACTGCCAAGCAAATAATCCACAAATTAAAAACTGTGTATAGTTTTCAATTTCTACTCTCATAAACACTTTAAAAGCTGTATAGTAAATTAGAGCAAAACAAAGTGGATTCGCTAAAGACCATAAATAGCCAAAGAAGCTATTTTTATACCTTACCTTAATTTCCTTTCTGGTTAAAATATAAATAAGGTCGATTAAATACTGGGAATTTCTATTCATAAGTTTCATGTAATAACTCTATTTAAAAACGGATTGCGAATCTCAAGCAACCTCTTTTTCGGTAATAGTACAATCTAAAAAACCTCCCGAGCTGAAATAATAGAGTTTTTCTTTCATTCGATAACAATATAAATCTATCCAACTCGTCAAAGTCTTTATTTATTGGCTCAGACCTTTTATATACCTTATGTTCTGTCGGTAAAGAGGATAATACATCATAAAGTTTATTACTCCAATTCTCAGGGTTCTCTGAAGAAAAGTACAACTTGCCAATACTATTAGAAACTGATTTTCCATAAATTGGATCAGTAATGATTTTCTCAGTCTTTGATAACAATTCTTTAAAATCTAAACAGTAACTCTCAGAATCATACATATAATCTAGATGACCAGTAACAGATCTAAGAGCTAATACGGGGACACCTAAAGCAATAGCTTCACCTAAAGCTGTACCGCCACTCATAGGAAAGGAATCAATCACTAAGTCCGCAAGACTCATCTCTTTATTTAATTGTTCATTAGGTATGCAACCTAAAAATTTAATTCTATTAGAATATTTAGTCAGACTGTTTTCTAAATTAATAAAATCATCAACTTCAGGACCAATAACTGTAAAAGAGATGTTACTATGACGCTTTAATAACAACTCCATATAATGGATAAAACAGTTTTCCTCTAGCTTTATGTACTTATGTGGACTTCCAACCGTAAGTATATTCAGGATTGAGTGGTCTTCATCTCTAGTTTTTACACTAGTTCTATTTTTTAAGTTCTGAGCGGGAGGAATACTTAGAATCATCGAATGTTCAACTCCGCGTCTCTCAGATGAATGCACCTGGCCCCACCTTCTAGTTTCAGCTACTCTATCCGCAATAGTTACACCAAGCCAAAAAAGATGATCGGCATGATTATAAAGTAAAACTGGCCGTTTAAATTTTTCAGTGCCGAATGCAATTAACGGGACAATATCATACATATGTGTATGTAAAACAGTCCTTTGATATCCTGATGCTATTTCTCTTAGTTTCTTAGCCTTACCAGTATCACTTTTCTCATAACTTAACGAAATCACCTCACCATTTCTCTCGGCACTTAAATCGAAAAAAATTTTTGGTATATCAGAAACTTTCTGATTGATAAAAATTACAGATTGCTTCGCAGAAACTGGGCTTAAAGATAGCCATCTTTCTACAACTTTACTATGACCTCCCACGCCATAACATTCAGTCAATACATGCAAAGTTGAATTTTCTTCATACTCGACGTCGCAACATACTTGTAATCTCTCGGCTAAATCGAGGTATACGCTCTCGACCACAATCGAACTATACCGCCCTGTACTTGACCACACCGCTAACCTGATTGCTCTTTTAGCCAAGAGTTGCTTTACCCAGGGAAGGCTGATTCTTTGAATCAGCCGTTCCAGAAATACAAAATATTTTCTGTTTAACTCTAGGCTTTTGAGCTCCTTACTATTGATACTCATTGATAGCTTCGATAACCACTTTCGCTTCATCCAATGTCATTACAGGGCTTATAGGTAGTGACACGATAGTCTCATGTATTTCCTCTGTAATAGGTAGGGTTTGATTTTTCCACTCAATATATGCTTTTTGTTTGTGAGGTGGAATCGGATAATGGATTAATGTCTCAATAGATCTATTTTTCAAGAAAGTCATAAAATCGTTTCGATTCTGAACTCTAACAGGAAAAACATGCCATACATTATCGTCTTCAACAGATAAAGAAGGTAGTACGACATTACTATTAGTAATCGACTCTAAGTAGTATTTGGCGATAGCAGATCGCTTCTCATTATCGTCATCTAAGTACTTTAGTTTAACATCAAGTACAGCAGCGTGAATCTCATCCAATCGAGAATTCACACCTTTGTATTCATTGTGATACTTGATATGAGAACCATAGTTCGCAAAGCACTTGATCTTTTCATACAAAGCTTTGTCGCTTGTCGTTACAGCGCCACCGTCTCCGAGAGCACCTAAGTTTTTACCTGGGTAAAATGAAAATGCAGCAGCATCACCAAGACTGCCTACACGCTTTCCTTTATATCTGGCACCATGTGCTTGAGCGCAATCCTCGATTACCTTTAGGTTATACTTCTTAGCCAAAGACCAAACTTTTTCCATTTCTACTGCACGCCCGTAAAGATGCACAACCATTATTGCTTTTGTTTTTTCTGTGATTTTTTCTTCTATCTTATTGACATCTATATTATAAGTGTTCAGTTCAGGCTCTACGAGCACAGGTGTACAATTGTTCTGAGATATTGCAAGAATACTTGCGATGTATGTATTCGCCGGAACTATAATTTCATCACCTTGAGAAAACTCATAGGCTGAGATAATTAAGTTCAGAGCATCTAGCCCGTTAGCTACACCAATCGCAAAATCCGTTTCGCAATATCTAGCAAAATTATCACAGAATTCAGTATTTTTTTTACCAGAGATATACCAGCCACTATTAAGAACGTTGGATAACTCTTGCTCTATCTGTGTTCTATAAGTTTCATTTATTTTAAAAAGATCTAAAAATTTAATCATAATTATTCCAAATTAATCAATCACTTCAGCAATTAGCATCGTATCAACAATAATACTTCTATCTAATGGTTTTCTAATCTTGAATGTATAGCCTAAATCTAGCTCTTCAATTTTATTTTTTATCCAGAAAAATTGCTCAGAACTATGATAGATACTAAGAATTAATGCAGGCTTATCTCTTGTTATTGTTCGGATAGCACCATCAAGTAGCTTTTCTTCATAACCTTCAACATCGACCTTTATGACACCAACATCTATGTTGTTTCGAGCAACATAGTCATCAAGAGTTTCAATATTTACAACTTCGGTCTCAATTTTGTCCTCATTATCACTGCGGTGATAGAATGAAGAAAAGTCATCAGCTACCTGAATCGTTTGATTTTCACGCTTATCACCAAGTGCAAGCTTGTTTAAAACAATTTTTTCATCGAGGTTGTTATATTCTACAGTTTTCTTAGCCAGATCGAACATTTTAGTAGTTGGCTCAAATACATGAATTGTTTTATCAGTATAACCTGATAAAACAATTGCAGAATCTCCAAAGCTTCCTCCAGCATCGATAATGTCTTTTTCTCGATACTTTTCTAACAATAATAGTTCAGGCATAAAACAGTCATAGTAAAAAACAGTAGAAGTTATAATGTCTATAGGTAACTTAAATTTACCATAAACAAACTTATTATGACCGACCGTAACAAGTTTAGAAGAGTGATGCTCTACCATTTTTGTATACTCATCAATCTCATCTCTTGTCATTAGGAACATAGAGGTCGAATTTTTCACATAATTTTGAATGCGATTAATAATGGTATTGACAATAGTTTTACTTTTTTCATCTAGCCCTTTAACTAATGAAGCGTACGCTTCATCGATATCAGAGCAAAAGTACTGTAGAGAATCTTTAGATAAAAGTTTATCACAAGTGTCTAGTTCAATAACCTTATCAAAATGTATTCTATCAAGCTTCTCAAATAGTCTCGTTTCTATTGAATCAACCTTCATTTGAGGATTGTTATACTTTTCCAAAAAATTATCTTCATCAAGGCCTTTGCTTTTTTCAGCACTTATAGAATCTTGTAACTCACAAAGTTTAGATAAAACAAGCGAGTTACTATTTTCTATACTATTCTTAAGTTCTTGAGCTTTTGTGTTAGCAAATGAAAACTGAAAAAATTTCCGACTTCTACTCACACGGAACAAGTCAAATTTTGACCAAGAGAAAATTTTCCATCTCGGATCTGTATCGTTTCGCAAACTAAACAGCTTAAACCGCCCCAAAGCCTTAGCATCTATACCAACAAGAGTTTTGTTAAATGTAATAAAATCGAAATTACCCAATGATAAGTGCTTGAGCACACCTTGGAAGGTTCCAGTTTTTTTAATCAGTCGATCACTTGACAAAGAAGTGTTAGATATTGCCGTTTTGAACAAACCCACTGCACTTTCAATAGTATGATGCTCTTTATAATATTTAAAAGCGCTCTCTCCCAACTTACCTTTAGAATCTAGAGACAAAAGGTCGCTAACTATATTCCTTAACGGCACAGGGCTCAAGCATAAGTCGTCAAATTGATCATCATACCAACCGAGACAGTAGCCAGGAGTGTCTTGAATATAAACATAACTATCACACGACATAGGTTTCATATTATGAGGAATAATAACAGAAGGAAGAGAGACAGCAGCCCCCTCTAACACAGATGTCCCCATAGCAAATAGGCAGTCACAATTGGTTGCTAGGTAATCTCGTAATTTTGGTTGTGAAAGAGTTCCAGTAAATATAATCTCTATACTTTTAAACTTATCAGTATCAATTAAATCCCGTTCTGGTCCATCTCCGATTATATGAACAATTTTCTTTTCACTAATCTTTAGTTTTTCTAAATTATTAATAAAGTTAAGAACACTATAAATTTTGTCTTGACATAACCTCCCCAAAATAGCCATGTTAATTTCAGACTGATTCACTAAAGAGCCTAAAGCTTTATTCCCCCCATTTGAAAGAGTGATAGGAACAATATTTTTTTCAAAGTTGATATTTTTAGTATTCTGACCAAGACGATGCGATTCATCACAAAACATTACTGATTTTGTTTCGTGGACTAATGATAAGAACTCATTTATATTTGCACCTGAAGTTTGCCAATTATACTTAAGAGTATCGATTGAACATAAATGCCAATTGATGAAGAGTATTTTACTATTCGGATTCAACTTAGGAAGCCATGCTGCAAAATAAATAGGAGTAATAATAGTAATAGGGTCATCGAATGGTATAGAGAAATCATCCAAGCTAACCGTAACCTTATTAACTTTATCATTGCTAATTAACTTGTTAGAGAATCCCTCCGCATAATCAACATAGTGCACAGAGTAGTTACCATCTTTAGCAAGCTCTTCCGCTAACCGCACTAGATAGATAGGCCCACCAGAAACCTCAATCCACGGAAAATAAAAAACGACCTTTTCTATTTTTTTTTCTATTTTTGACATTTTATATCTCAATTAGCTCTATTAAAAATCGATTTGGCATTACAAGAAAGCAAATTCGCTTACCAAAGTAACTTGATACTTTCATCGGAGATATAACTCTAAATCTTTTCTTTCCAAGAACTTTGACAGCAGCCTCTATATCATGAACAGTGTATGCAAAATGATAATTTTTCACACCACTTTCAATCCACTTGGTGAGGGTATCTCGACCTTCCAAGTTTTCTAAAAGCTCCAATCTTGGTTGGCCGTCACCGACAATAAACTGCCCCTTTATTCCTTGAGTCTCATCAATAAAAGGTAAACCCTCTCTCTTATATCCTAATAGTCTATAGGTAGATAATTCAGCCTCAATCGAACTCGTTGCAACGCCAATATGATGGAAAGTCATGCCGCCTAGTTGATGCCGGATAGTTCTTTTAAAAACCATTTCGCATTTCGCTTCCAGACTATATTGAAGTTCATCCTCGTAGTACTCACTATCAACATAATGCTCAACCACATCATACTCAACACTACTTAATACAACATGTTTCTCAATAGTATTACGTTTCTTTTGAGGTAAATTGTCATGAAAAGTAACAACTGGCACGTTGTCAACGATGGTCCGAGAATAAAGTTCTTTTAACCCTAATGTTCTAAACGCTATCTTATAAAGAAGGTCAACACTCTCAACTGCAGCCATAGAGGTCTTCGAAATAACCCAACGCCCCCATTCTCCACAACCATTTTCTATATTGTATATGCCAATCAAACCTACAGCATTTCCAGAGAAAATATCCTCAACGACAAAATAATAGTCATTATTTTTCTTTAAGTAATGTTCTATCCATTGCTGTTGCTGTGCTATGTCACTAGAAATAGGATTAATATATTTGTTTCTTTCAGCATCTTGCAATCGTAATTTAACGATGAAATCTGCGTCTTCGACCGTTACTAACCTCAATCTGAAGGACATCCCCTCTATAAAAACTGTTTTTTTCATATTAATTTACTTTTTTTAAAATTATCTCTTCAACCAACTTAGGTGTTTTCATCTCTGCAATTTCTTCTGGCTCCAACATAATATTAAACTCTTCTTCTAATGCCAGAATTAGCTCAAGATGAGCGAAAGAATCCCATAAGTCTTTATGTTCTAAGTTTGACTCAATCTCGCTAACATTTTTCTTCGCGATTCGTGAAATAATTTCAATAATTTTAACGTTCATTTTTCAACCTTTTACCTGTATTTTCAATTCATCGTTCATATCATTATATGTAAACTCAGATGCTTCAAGGGTATATTCTTTTAAATGCTTATTGATGAAGTCAAGAGCCGGCTTATTTCTAGGGCCTTCCTTAAATTTGACATATAATTTTGTCAGCCCCAACCCAATGATAGCTTGCTTTATTGCACCAATAACGACGGCCCTATCAACACCTCTCCCTAAAGCTCGACAGCTTACAAAGCATTCTTGTAGTTCAGCACTGCCATCTTTATTACGCTGCACAACTACAACACCGATTATACCAGAGTCTGATAGCTTATCTTTAAGCGAAACTGATACTAATTTAGTGTCATCTGCCTTCATTAGATCTTCTACTTCCGTCAGTTCATATCGCTTGTACGAAAATATAAACTGATTTGTTTTATTTGCCAGTTCATATATACGTTCACTCTGCTCACAAGAGTCAATCGTATAAGTCAATTCCATATCGAGGCTTCTAATATAATCTTCTTTAGAAAGCGAGCTCTTTAGTTCTACCCTTTTTGAGTTGGCTTTGGTATCTTGACTTCTTAACCTATCTTCTGTACCTACATTCAATTTAAGTAAAGCAGGGTAATTGGACAGAGCATCCAGAGTTATCGCAGGATCGTCCTTCGCGTGGATAAACTTTATTTCAGGGTGCGTATTTGTCACAGATAGTAACTCACCCATATTGTCATCTACAAAAAGAAAACTACTAGAATGTATATTTAAAGTTTTTTCAAAAGAAGCTATCGATTCTGCCTTACTATTCCAGTTTGCTGCAATACAAGTAAAGTCATCTTCGTTTAAAACAAAATCAGTTCTGTTTTTTATAAAATCAATAACATCATCATGATCATTTTTAGATGCAATACATATAAACACCCCTTCTTGAGCCAAGCTTTTTAGTTTTTGATGCAATTGAATATGTTCAGGTTTAAAAACAACCCCATCAATTCCGTCCTCACCGAGAACACCTTGGTAGAGGGTATTATCCAAGTCGACAACAACACATTTTAAACCAGGAAGTAATAGAGCAGGAAAATAATTTAAGCCAAGATCTCTAGATACCGACTCGCAAGTTTTCATACCCATTTTCGTGCCAGAGAAACGCTCTAGCCTTTCATCAATAAAGCCGTCTCCTAGTATGACTTTCCACTTATCAATATCGTAATGACAAAAAGATTTGTCATTAATTTCAATTGCCCCATTGAAGGTTGCAACCAAAATACTTTTGTTGAATTGTTTCTTTAGTTCCCTCAGCCTTTCATTGATGAAACTTTCCATTTTATCAGAGTTATACCTACTAACATCCAGCCATAACACTAACAAATCAACATCTAATTCCACATCAAAAAAAGTTAGTGAATCATCATAATCACTATAGATAAACTCAGAAGACATCCCAGACAATGATAAATAAGGTTGAATAGTCTTATCTATAAGTTCGAATGAATGATTCCTATATATACCTATTTTAAACTTATCGCTATTACCACCTGAAGTATATCCCATTAACTCAGTACGATTGGGGTTAGAAGAAAAAATAAAGTCTAGTAGTGCTATTTTATCGATCATTTAATTTAACCCGCTCCAAAAAATCATTCAGACTGTAGATATATTCACCGGAATCATAAAGCTCACTGCATACGACAAGCAACACAGAATTTTCGGAAAAGCTATGCATTTCTTTCCAAACCATATTATTTAAATACAGCCCTTTTGTCGGTACATCAAGTATTATATCTTCTTTCTTTCTGCCGTTGTTAACCGAAACCACACAAGAACCGGCAACAGAAATAATGACAAATTTAGTTTTCTTGTTTGCATGACAACCTCTTGCTTTGTCACCAGAAGTACCATACACATAAAACACCCTTCGCATATCAAAAGGGATTTGATTGCTACTCTCTATAGCAACTAACTGACCACGCTCATCACCCATAGCTTCGAGTTCAACGACTTTGTAGTCATCATTATTTTTACACATTTCGTTATCTCATATCTATAAAATTCTTAAAGCTAATACCTTCATTATCTTTATCTGAAACTGTTGGACTTAATGTTCCCCAATCTATATTTAGATCCTTATCATTCCAAGCTATTGTCTTTTCATATTCTGGATGGTAATAATCACTTGCCTTATAAATGCATACCGCACTCTCGCTAAGAGTAAGAAAGCCATGTGCAAAGCCTTTAGGTATCCACAACTGCTTTTGGTTTTCAGCCGATAACTCAACAGATATATATTCGCCGAATGTTTTTGACCCATATCTAATATCAACGGCAACATCGAGTATACTCCCCGATACAACTCGAATTAACTTTCCCTGCATTTTTTGTGATTGATAGTGTAGCCCGCGAAGCACATTTTTCTTCGAATAAGATTGATTATCTTGCACAAAATCTACTGGGTACCCCGTAACCATTTCTGCAAACCTGTCCTTTTGCCAAGTCTCCATAAATGAGCCTCGCTCATCATCAAATATTTTTGGTTCAATTATTTTCACGCCAGGGATACGGGTATCGATCACTTTCATTATTTTATCCTGTATATGCTTGAATGTTAAATAATGCAGCATTCCAATCACTCGGTTCAACAGAGAAAACTCGAGTTAATTTTTCTGAACTCAGCCGAGAGTTACTAGGCCGCTTTGCTAGTGTAGGGTATTGGTTGGTAGTGATGCTCGTTAAGAGCGGCTTTCTCGTAAGAACTCCTAGCTCAACCGCAACATCAAAAATTGCCTCGGCAAAGTCAAACCAACTAACGTGTGGCAAGCCCGTAAAATGGTAAGTGCCGAACTCAACTGTATCACCTTGAGTAATACACTTTGCGATTTGAATCAATGTACTCGCGATATCCCCAGCATAAGTTGGCCCACCAAACTGGTCTCCGACAACACTCAAGGCGTCTCTACTCTCAGCCAAACGCAACATGGTTTTGACAAAGTTATTACCGTACTCGCCGAAAACCCAAGCAGTTCGAAGAATAACGTGTTTTTCACACGCTTGTGCCACAGCAATTTCACCCGCCAATTTGCTTTTACCGTAAACGCCTTGCGGGTTTGTAGTGTCGCTTTCTAAATACTCTCCCTCTTTTTTACCGTCAAACACATAGTCGGTTGAAATATGTAAAATAGCTGCGCCAACATCTTGTGCGGCTTGGGCTAGATATTTGGGACCATCACGGTTAATCGCGTATGAAAGTTCCACTTCTTCTTCGGCCTTATCAACGGCAGTGTGAGCTGCTGCATTAATAATGATCGTCGGTTGAAATTCAGTAACAACCGCATTAACAGCCTCTTGACTCATAATATCAAGGTGCTTTCTATCAAGCGCTAGCACTTCTGTATTTTCATCGTTGGTTAACTGTTTAGTGAGGCAAGAACCAACTTGGCCGTGACAACCGGTAATTAATACACGCATTTAGCCTCAGACTGTTTCTTTGCTTCATTAACCAAGCGCGTTAAATATTGACCGTATTCATTTTTCATCATTGGTTTTGCTAAAGTCAGAACTTGTTCGTCACTTAACCAACTATTGCGCCACGAGATTTCTTCTAAGCAAGCCACTTTTAAGCCTTGTACATTCTCAATAGTTTGCACGAAAGATGAGGCTTCATGAAGACTTTCGTGTGTACCGGTATCTAACCATGCAAAACCTCGGCCCAACAACTCCACTTTCAACGAACCATCATTGAGGTACATTTCATTAAGGGTGGTAATTTCCAACTCACCACGATGAGATGGTTGAACTTGCTTCGCCATTTCAACCACACGATTGTCGTAGAAATACAAGCCTGTTACTGCATAATTAGATTTAGGTACTTCCGGCTTTTCTTCAATCGAGACAGCCTTCATCTCAGAATCAAACTCAACTACACCAAAACGCTCTGGATCTTTGACTTGATAACCAAAAACAGTAGCACCACTTTCACGGCTGGCAGCATTTTTTAAAGTGTCACTAAATGATTGCCCATAGAAGATATTGTCGCCGAGTACTAAACAAACAGAATCATCACCAATGAAATCTTCACCTATAATGAAAGCTTGTGCTAAACCATCTGGGCTTGGTTGAATCGCATACTCAAGATTAATACCAAAATCAGAACCATCACCAAGCAAGCGCTTAAAACCTGCATTATCTTCTGGAGCCGTGATAATCAAGATGTCTTTGATTCCAGCTAACATCAATGTAGAAATCGGGTAAAACACCATTGGTTTGTCGTAGATCGGCAAGAGTTGCTTTGATACGCCACGAGTCAATGGGTACAAACGAGTGCCTGAACCACCAGCTAGAACAATACCTTTCATTATTTACTTCCCTTTGATTCAGTTTTTTCTACACCTAAACGCTCACGTTGGTAACTACCATCTTGTACATTTTGACACCACGCTGAATTGTCTAGATACCATTGCACCGTTTTACGAAGACCTGTTTCAAACGTCTCCTCGGGTGTCCAACCTAACTCACGCTGCATTTTAGATGAGTCAATGGCGTAACGGCGGTCATGACCAGGGCGGTCTTGAACATAGGTAATTTGCTCTGCATACGCTGACTCTTTCGGTACTAAAGTATCTAAGATGTCACAAATAGTGTTTACGACTTCGAGGTTTTTCTTCTCGTTGTGGCCACCAATATTGTATGTCTCCCCGACTTTACCTTCAGACACTACTTTGTAGAGTGCCCGTGCATGATCTTCAACAAACAACCAGTCGCGAATTTGGTCGCCTTTACCATAGATAGGGAGGTCTTTTCCTTCTAAAGCATTCAAAATGACTAATGGGATCAACTTTTCAGGGAAATGGTAAGGACCATAGTTGTTAGAGCAATTGGTTACGATGGTAGGAAGACCGTAAGTACGTAACCATGCGCGAACTAAGTGATCACTTGATGCTTTTGAAGCAGAGTATGGACTTGACGGTTCATACGAGGTTGTTTCCAAGAACATTGGCAGATCAGTCCCTTCTGGAGCTTCATCCGGATGCGGAAGGTCGCCATACACTTCATCAGTAGAGATATGGTGAAAACGAAACTCTGCTTTTGCACCCTCTTCAAGCTTATTCCAATATTCGCGTGTCGCCTCTAGCAAGGTATAAGTGCCGACAATATTGGTTTCGATAAATGCTGCTGGGCCGGTAATAGAGCGATCAACATGTGACTCTGCAGCTAGATGCATTACAGCATCCGGTTTGTGCTCAGAGAACACTCGGTCAAGCTCTGAACGATTACAGATATCCACTTGCTCGAACGCGTAACGTCCATTCGAATCTACTTCTATAAGAGATTCTAGATTACCTGCATAAGTGAGTTTATCAACGTTTACCACACTGTCCGTTGTCTTACTTATAATGTGACGTATAACTGCTGAGCCAATAAAACCAGCACCACCGGTAACTAATATCTTCACAAAAACTCCTAAAATAAACCTTGATAATCAACAGACCAACACGCAGTAGCACTACTATCAGGCACGCTACCGCCCTTTGGTCAATAAGCGAAAACCACACTGCGCATTTAAAACTAAAAATGTAAATACAGCTATTATCTATGTAACGGGAAATATAATCAAAAAAAATCGTTAAACTTTGCTCCTGAGGGTGTTCAAAGTTTGATAATCCTATGTACACCAAACTCCAAATCTCGCTATACTCTTGGCCTATAGTTTTTTGCCCAATAACGAATAAGAGTTCAAGGTATGCAAGAGTTAGTTCCATTTGTTCAAGATAATATGATTTTAGCCATCGTATGGATCGGCTTGGTTGTTGCCATCATTGCGAACGTTATCAAGACATCAAACGCAGCTTACAAAGAGATCACGGCAGCGCAAACCACACACATGATTAATCGTGAAAACGGTGTTGTGGTTGATATTCGTACAAAGGATGAGTTCAAGAAGGGCCATATTACTGACGCAGTTCACATTTTGCCGTCAGATATCAAAGCAAATAGCTTTGGTAGCCTTGAAAGCCACAAAGCCGACCCAATCATCGTAGTATGTAAGACAGGTCAAACAGCTCAAGAAAGCGCTAACCTACTGGTTAAAGCTGGTTTCGAAAACGTAAGCGTGCTGAAAAGCGGCTTAGTGGCTTGGAGCGAAGCTAACCTACCTTTGGTGAAAGGTAAAAAGTAGTTAAAGGTAAGCTGACCTAACTAAACGAATATGACTTTAAGGTTTTGTTCAACATAGATGGCGAACGAAACCTAATTATAAATTTTTAAGGACAAGAAAATGGCTGAAGCAGCACAACAAGACGCACAACAGAACTTCGCAATCCAACGTATCTTCCTAAAAGACGTATCTTTCGAAGCGCCAAACTCTCCAGACATGTTTCAAAAAGAGTGGAACCCAGATGTAAAACTGGACCTAGACACTCAAAGTCGTGAACTTGGCGAAGGCGTGTACGAAGTAATCCTACGTCTAACGGTCACGGTTAAAAACGCAGAAGACACTGCATTCCTTTGTGAAGTTCAACAAGGCGGCATCTTCTCTGCAAGCGAAATGGAAGCTGGCCAACTAGCTCATTGCCTAGGTGCATTCTGCCCGAACATCCTGTTCCCATACGCTCGTGAAACAATTTCTAGCCTAGTGGTTAAAGGTACGTTCCCACAACTGAACCTAGCACCAGTTAACTTTGATGCTTTGTTCATGAACTACCTACAAAACCAAGCTCAACAAGCTGAAGGCGAACAAGCTTAAGTCTCAAAGTAGAGCTTAACTCTAACGATTCAAGCGCTAGTTAGCTTTTAAATGCACATCGCAACTTCTGTGATGTGCATTTTTTCTTTACACTGTACTAAAATTGAAAGCTCCTCTGATTTTAGTGGATAGCTTTTCCAAGACTCTTCGATTTCCCTCATTATTTTTAGGTGGAAGCATGACAGAAACAACTCACCCGACAATCTCGACAAACGCTTACGGCAAAGAGATCGCCATGGCAGTAATTGGCGCTGGTTCTTACGGAACATCTCTAGCTATCTCTCTAGCGCGTAACGGTGCAAACGTTGTTCTGTGGGGGCATGATCCTGTTCACATGGCTCGTCTCGAATCCGAGCGCGCAAATAATGAATTTCTACCAAATATCGACTTCCCAGAAAGCCTAATCATCGAGTCAGACCTTGAGAAGGCAGTAACGGCAAGTCGTGATCTTCTTGTTGTCGTCCCTAGCCACGTATTTGGTATCGTTTTAAATAGCCTTAAGCCTCACTTAACAGATTGTTCTCGTATCTGCTGGGCTACTAAAGGTTTAGAGCCGGAAACTGGTCGCCTGCTAAAAGATGTCGCTCACGATGTGCTTGGTGATGGGTACTCGTTAGCAGTTCTATCAGGACCTACCTTCGCCAAAGAGCTAGCGATGGGTATGCCAACGGCAATCTCTGTAGCTTCCCCTGATGCAGAATTCCTTGAGCAACTTCAAGAAAAAATTCACTGTGGCAAAACGTTCCGTGTGTACGCAAATTCAGATTTTATTGGCATGCAGCTTGGTGGTGCAGTGAAAAATGTCATCGCCATTGGTGCTGGCATGTCGGATGGTATTGGTTTTGGTGCCAATGCACGTACTGCACTTATCACTCGCGGTCTAGCTGAGATGAGTCGACTAGGCGCAGCTCTTGGTGCGCAACCAGAAACCTTCATGGGCATGGCTGGATTGGGTGACCTAGTGTTAACCTGTACTGATAACCAATCACGTAATCGTCGCTTTGGTTTGGCACTTGGCGCAGGTAAAGATGTAGATACAGCACAAGAAGAAATTGGCCAAGTAGTGGAAGGTTATCGCAACACCAAAGAAGTTTGGTTACTATCAGAACGTATGGGCGTTGAAATGCCCATTGTTGAACAGATTTATCAAGTGTTGTATCAAGGGAAAGATGCACACCTAGCAGCACAAGATCTGCTTGCTAGAGACAAAAAGTCAGAAAGATAGTAAGAGCAGATACGAAATTAGAGTAAGCGAGATACGAAGAGAGTTAGAGGTACGGGTAATCAAGATGCGAATAGCATAAAGTAAATGACCCGAACAAAGTTCTCCAACTCGCTCGTACCTCACTCTTGAAGATGACGTTAGTATAATGCTCGTCATTGAAGAATGAAATATCTGGAATCTCATTTACGCTAA
This sequence comes from Vibrio sp. 10N.247.310.24, assembly GCF_041467175.1. Classification (NCBI taxonomy): domain Bacteria; kingdom Pseudomonadati; phylum Pseudomonadota; class Gammaproteobacteria; order Vibrionales; family Vibrionaceae; genus Vibrio; species Vibrio sp. 10N.247.310.24. The sequence continues at coordinate 73,498 of NZ_JBFSUD010000012.1, read as the reverse complement.
TTGGCTTTTCTAAGCTCTTCGTATCTATCATCTCGCTACGCGTATCTGATTTAAAAGAATGGATGGAAAAATGAAACACTGTGAACAGCAAAAAGTTTGGCAATGCATAGTGAAGGAAGCTCGACAGCAGTCAGAGCAAGAACCTATGCTTGCGAGTTTTTATCATGCCACGATCATCAACCATGAAAGTTTAGGCGCAGCCCTTAGCTACATCCTAGCAAACAAGCTAAAGACGGCTTCAATGCCAGCAATGGCAGTACGTGAAGTGGTTGAACAAGCATTTAAGCAGGATCAATCGATTATCGATGCGGCAGCTTGTGATATTTGCGCGACGGTAAATCGAGATCCTGCGGTCGAGATGTACTCGATGCCTCTGCTTTATCTAAAAGGTTACCACGCTCTGCAAGGCTACCGAGTGGCTAACTGGTTGTGGAAGCAAGGTCGTATTGCACTTGCCACTTACCTACAAAACCAAATCTCTGTTGCTTGCCAAGTGGATATTCACCCTGCAGCTCGTATCGGTAAAGCTATCATGCTCGACCACGCCACTGGTATCGTGATTGGTGAAACTGCTGTCGTCGAAAATGATGTATCGATCCTTCAAGACGTTACCCTTGGTGGTACTGGTAAAGAAGGTGGCGACCGTCACCCCAAAATCCGCGAAGGCGTAATGATTGGGGCCGGTGCTAAAATACTCGGCAACATTGAAGTAGGTGAAGGCGCGAAGATTGGTTCATGCTCTGTTGTACTACAAGCCGTACCACCTCATACAACAGTCGCAGGCGTTCCTGCAAAAATTGTCGGAAAACCGAAAACAGATAAACCATCTTTAGATATGGACCAAGGCTTCAATGGTCGCTCGCAAAATTTCATTCATGGTGATGGAATATAAGAGCTGATTCTAGGTTCGATGAAACGAGATACGAAAGACTTAAGAGCAGATGCTGAAAACTAATAAGAGCAACATGACGATAATGATGAAACCAGTCCAAGTAATTAGCACTGTTCTTTTGATATCTGCCAGCCTTTGCGCTGTTCTTTTTTCTGCATCGCCACTTGCCGCATCGAAAGGGGAGCTGAAAGGTGTGTCGAGTGAGATATCTCGTCAACAAAAAACACTATCCTCACAACAGAAGAAGCTCGACAATTTACAGGCAAACCTCAAGCAACAAGAGCTCTCTATCTCCTTGCTTGAAAAAGCCATTAAAACAAGTAAAAAACAACTCAATACCGCCAATGCTAATGTTGCTAGCTTAGATAATAAGATTAAAGCGCTTACAGCACAGAAAAAAGCCCATACCGACAAGTTAGAGCAGCTGATTCAGACTTACTACATGACCAGCAGAGCCAAAGCCTCTTCTCACATCTTAAATACTGGCGTTGAAGAGGACCGCATTAGTCACTATTACCAACACCTCGCCAAAGCGCGATCTGCAACAATCAAAACGATCGAACAAACTCAACTTGAATTAGAAGAAAGCCATAAGCAACGCCAGCTTGAGCAAGAACAAATAGCAACGCTGTTAAATCAACAGGTAGCAAAGCGCAACAAACTATCGCAGACCCAAACACAGCGTAAAAAGACCGTCGGCAGTATTAAGAAAAACATCTCTGGCGACAAAAATTACTTAGCCGAACTTCAACGTAATGAAACTCGCCTAAAAGCCGAAATAGCGAAAGCAGAAAAAGCCGCACGAGAGAGACGCAATGCTGTCCCTATGGATGGCTTAGCCAAACGTAAAGGTAAACTGCCTTGGCCAATCAAAGATAAAGTTCTGCATAACTACGGCTCACGCCAAACTGGCCAAGTAAATTGGAAAGGCATGGTGATCAAAGCGAAATACGGTCAGCAGGTAAAATCTGTTTACTCAGGAACCGTCGTATTCGCCGAATATTTGCGTGGTTATGGTTTAGTGGTACTGCTGGACCACGGTAAAGGCGACATGACACTCTATGGCTTTAACCAAGCCCTACTAAAAAAGGAAGGCGATAAAGTTAAAGCTGGTGAGGCTATTGCGCTTGCAGGTGACACTGGTGGTCAAACCCGCCCATCGCTGTACTTCGAAATTCGTAGAAACAGCCAAGCTCAAAACCCGAAAAGATGGTTAGTTAGGTAAAAACAGATACGAGATATAAGTAACCGAGATGCGAAGAAAGAGCCCAAAGAGCTGAAAATTTCCGAATTCGCATTAATCAAACTCAGTCATTCCAGAATTGAGGGACTAAATATCTGGAATCTCGCTTGAGATTGCTACCCTCGAGGATAAAGAGAGATTCCCTATCACGCTCGTTCCTCGCTGTAGGGAATGACGTCACGATTTATCCCACCACTCGAATCTGCGCTTTCCCGCTCTCGTTACCCGAATCCCACTTACCGCTTACCCACATCTTCGCTTTTATTTGCTGTTCAGCGCTCTTACACCATCTTCTAACAGTGTCAGTTGCTCAAAGCCTTGAGTCGTTGCAATCGGTTTAACGGTTGCGATCATCTGCAGCATTCCTTGGTGAACAACTTGCTCCGTAATTTGAGATTTTGGAGACATCGCCGACTGATACGCCAACCAACCCGATGCGATCAAGTGAAGAGATGTGACCATCGACTTCATTTCTGCATCTGTTGCTTTTAGCAAATTCAACTCAACAAATGCTCTCATAATATCCACAAGATTCGTTTGCAACTTTTCTTGAACGGCCATGTAATCAAGGTGCAGCTTTTCATCACGTGACAATATTTCAGGTAAATTTGCATAGAAGAATCGATACTTCCACATCAGCGTGAAGATGGAATCTAAGTAGCTCTTTAGTAGCGTCAGGCTTTCTTGCTGCCCTTGAATCGGAGTAAATCTTTCAAGTAACTCTGTCGAGTAGAGAGTAAAGATATCACGTACAATTTCTTGTTTGTTGCGGAAGTGGTAGTAGAGATTTCCGGGGCTGATTTCGATGTGTTCAGCAATATGATTGGTCGTAATACTACGCTCGCCGTGCTCATTAAAAAGCTCTAGAGCTGCGTAAACAATCTTGTCACGTGTTTTCATTAGCATTAGTATCCCTATCCGTTTAGTGGTTCAGTATATCGCCACTAAACAGATAGATCGACCTGTTCACATCTGGTCGAATTAGCTCTGATGAAAATGGATAGAATATCTCAATTAACATCACCACATTACACTAGAATTAAAGAATTATTCCGCTAGCTCGCTTCGTTTGTTCCTTGCTATACTCGTGTGAGTTTGTATTCAAAAAAGTAGGAAGAAATATGATTATCGTAACTGGTGGTGCAGGCATGATTGGCAGCAATATTGTTAAGGCGCTCAATGAAGCAGGCCACAACGATATTCTAGTTGTCGACAACTTAAAAGATGGCAAAAAATTTAAGAACCTGGTTGACCTAGATATCACCGATTACATGGATCGTGATGACTTTCTAACTCAAGTTATGGCTGGCGATGATTTCGGTCACATTGAGGCTGTTTTCCATGAAGGTGCATGCTCAGCAACCACCGAGTGGGATGGCAAATACATGATGCTCAACAACTATGAATACTCTAAAGAGTTACTGCATTACTGTATCGAGCGTGAGATACCCTTCTTGTATGCTTCTTCTGCTGCCACTTATGGTGAAACCGATACCTTTATCGAAGAACCGCAGTACGAAGGCGCGCTGAACGTATACGGCTATTCAAAACAGCAATTTGATAACTATGTGCGTCGCTTAACTGCAGATGCAGCCGCACACAACGAAACGCTTTCTCAAATCACTGGTTTTCGATACTTCAATGTCTACGGTCCACGTGAACAGCACAAAGGCAGCATGGCCTCTGTCGCATTCCACCTAAACAATCAAATGAACGCCGGTGAAAACCCGAAATTATTCGCAGGAAGCGAAACCTTCAAGCGTGATTTTGTGTATGTTGGTGATGTTGCGGCCGTAAACCTGTGGTTCTTAAAAAATGGAGTATCAGGTATCTTCAACCTAGGTACTGGTAATGCCGAATCATTTGAAGAGGTCGCAAAAGCGGTGATTAAACATCACGGTAAGGGAGAGATTGAAACCATCCCATTCCCTGAGCATTTGAAAGGTGCTTACCAAGAGTTTACTCAAGCTGATTTAACTAAGTTGCGTAATGCCGGTTGCGATGTTCAATTTAAATCGGTTGCTGAAGGCGTCAGCGAGTACATGCAGTCAGTTAATCGCTAGATTACACTCTCCCGAAAACAAGCTAACGGTATACTGTTAGCTTGTTCAATATATATCGCCAGTTAAAGGTTTACAGTGACAACTCAACGCGACGACTACGATCCTAAAGCATACAACCCCAAATTCATCAGTGCGTTTTTATCACCAAAACACTGGGGAACTTGGCTCGGGCTATGCCTATGTCTACCCATTTCTTTGCTGCCAAACTCGATTCGAGTAGCCATAGCAAAATTCGTGGCGACAAAAATGGCGAAGAAGCAACGTGGCTCAGTACAAAAGGCACGTATAAACCTCGCGCTTTGTTTTCCAGAAAAGTCTGTTCAAGAGCGTGAAACCATTCTAACCAATTGCCTAACAACTGCTGGCGCCTTTTTACTTGGTTTTCCTGCCATATCATTACGAAGTAAACGTTGGCTTGAAAAACACTCAGAAATCATTGGATTAGAACACTTACAACGGCTACAAAAAGACAATCAAAGTGCTATTTTGCTCGTACCTCACTCTTGGTGCATCGACATTCCGGCTATCCTTTTAGCTTCAAGAGGCTTACCCGTTTCTGCGATGGCAAATAGCCAGAAAAACCCTCTGACCGATTGGCTCATGCACAAGCAAAGAGTTCAGTATGGCGGACGAGTTTATGATCGCAGTGGAGGCATTAAGCCTTTTATCAAATCAGTCAAAGATGGCTACTTGGGATATTACCTGCCAGATCAAGACCATGGCCCAGAGCAAAGTGTATTCTCAGATTTCTTTGCGACTGAAAAAGCAACCTTGCCCGGACTTGGAAAACTAGCAAAAGTAAGCCGAGCGAAGATCGTTCCAACCTTTGCCAGCTATAATATTGAGACGGGTAAATACGAAATTGAAATCAAAGCACCCATTGAGTTATCTGGCGATGAACATCAAGACGCTAGAGCAATGAATGAAGTCGTTGAAGGTTTTGTTAATCCGAAACCTGAGCAGTACATGTGGATTTTAAAGTTGTTAAAAACACGTAGGAACGGACAAGACCCATATGTGGGGTATTAACCTACATATGGGTATAAACCTACACGTAGGCATATAGACTCGATTGATTAGTTAGTTAGTCAGAAAAATCTAACTAATCAATCGTTTGAAATCTTTTATGTTAATGAAGGCCCCTTGATGCTCTTTGATCTTTTCAAGTGGCCACTCCCACCACTGTTCCATTAAAAGAGCTTCCCTTTCCTCTTCAGTAAAGCGCTTCTTAATTTCCTTCGCTGGAACACCACCCACAATACTGAATGCTTCTACATCTTTGGTCACAATAGAACCTGTTGCAATCACTGCACCATGCCCGATAGTCACTCCTGGGAATATTTTCACGTCTTCACCAATCCAAACATCGGATCCAACAACAACTTGGTAATGCTCCTCAACATACTTAGTATGCGAGTAAATAGTACCTTTGTTAAAATCCAATCCTTGTTTCTGCATCAATCGATGATCTGCTCGATGAAAGCAAGGGTGAGTCGACACATAATCATTAACCGGGTGGTTATTTAGGACAATTTTCACATTATTAGCAATCGAGCAAAAACGACCTATTTTGACATTGTTCATATTACAATGAGTATCAATATAAGAGCCAAACCCAATATATGAGGCATTCACATCACAATCGCTTGCTACAGAGTTACAGCCTTCAAATTGAGTGTCTGTAAAGTTTGATTTTCGAGAAAGGAAGTTCTTCTGTTTTTTTTGATCACGAATGAATATTAGCTTCTTAATCTTGCGTATGATTTTTTTCATAATGAGTCTATTCGCCATTACCAGATAGGAGTTTGTGATAAAAACCATCAACAGTGTAATCTTCAAGCTTAATCAAAACTGATTCGTCAAACTCGCTAGAAATAAAGTATTCCATACTACCAGTAAGTTCATTTAGAGAGTCAAATATAAGAAAGTTATCTTTTGAGTATAAAGGGTGATTACAAAGACTCGTATTATTCGTGATTACTTTTTTTCGAGCATACAATGCTTCTTTAACCCTCATAGTATCAGACGTCTGTCCATCAAGAACAATTTCCAGTACACATTTGGTATTGAGCATCACGGTTAGGTATTCAACATAGGAATAAGAAGGTTTTTTGTCAAACACAATAAAGTTGCACTTAAAATCACCCAATGCCTCTTCTATTTTTTGAACCTTTTCTTTCCTTCCTTTATCCACCCCCACAAAAGACACATCGTAATCAGAGGATTTTGCTATCTCATCAATAATTTTTAGTTGAGGCATCGGAGAATAAGCATGCTTAAAGTTGTATTTTTTTGCATCACCCTCATCAAACGTATATATTTCAAAATCATCTAAAAGATGGTTCAAGCTCCCATCTGTAATATTCCTAAAAAGAATAATCTTCCTCCCACTAACCTTTGATATTGACTTAATGTCTCTCAAAGAGTCGGTTGTGAATATGACATCAAAGCCATTTAGCGCCTTTATTTTTCGTCTTATGATCGCTCCATAAGCCTCATGATAGTGTTTTTTACTGTAGAAAAATAAAAAGGAAATTAATTTCACTAACCACTTGCTTAAGAAAATATGATGCTTTTCATAATCAGACGATAGCACATCAATTTCTAGTTTTTCATACTGTTGCTTGTAGCCTACAAAAACCAGTTTTGGCTTCAATTTATCGTTCATAAGGCAACCTTTTAAAAGACTCGACAATACTTCCTAATGCACTATTGGCTTTATTACCTTCAACTACCTTCTCGTAATAACTAACATACGCTGCAGCCATGACATTGGCATTGAATTGATCTCTCGCGTATTCATTACAACGAGCTGAATCATAGGTGTCAGAATTTAAGATCCCTTCTACGAGATCTTGTTCACAGCTCGATAAAAGACCTACCTCACTAGAAACTAATTCCGGCAGTGAGCCATAAGGTGTACCAAACACTGGGCAACCAAAATACAAACTCTCTGTAATCGCTAAGCCAAACGGTTCATGCCAAGTCACGGGGAATATCAGACCTTTTGACTGAGTCATGATCTGAGATTTCGTTGTATCGTCCACCATCCCTAAAAAACGAACATGACGATCTAACGTTAACCTGAAACCCATTTTTAGGTTCAATCGATGGCCGCCCAACACATCAAGCTGCTGGCCAGCTTTCTTGGTAATATCAATGGCACCTTGAACATTTTTAACTCGCCACGCCGCTTTCCCAAGAAAATGGAAACGTTCTCGTTGCAAGTTAAAGTTAGGCTTTTGGTAGTTATCCCAATTCAAGCCATTGTAAACATAAGCTTGTGCACCATGATTTTTTGCATGCTGAGATGAAACAAAGACGGTATTAGGGTCAATAGGGCCGTCTGAATTACCATGCTGCGTTAAAATGTAGGGATAAGAGATAGGCTCTAGATCAGAGTGGAAATGTACAACATCAATATCATTTGGAAGCTGACTTTGCAGTGGTACATTCGGTTGATACTCGATGACTCTCGCCCAATCACACTTTGTGCCTTTGCCAGCGAGCAGCGTCACTCGGTGCCCGGCAAGATGCAAAGCATAAACTAAGTCCCAAATGACTCGTTCGGTTCCACCATAATTCACCACAGGTAACGTAGCTCTTGTATACATTAAAATATTCATAATCACTTAATTTTTAAAAGCTTTTACTTTAGCGACAACAGCTTGATGAACACACCCTGGAACAAATTGCTCTATTTCTCCACCATGAATAGCGACTTCACGAACCAATGTTGATGATAAAAAAGCAAACTCTTCTGAAGGTGTCAAAAACAGGCTCTCTAGTTCTGGTTTTAATCGACGATACATTGTCGTCAAACCAAACTCATACTCAAAGTCCATTGTTGTTCTTAAGCCACGCACCAAAATTGAGGCATTTTGCTCGGTCGCAAAATCAACCAGCAAGCTGCTAAAACCCTCGACGGAGACATTAGGTAATTCATGGCAAGTTTCTCGCAATAAGGCCACACGCTCATCTAAGCTAAATAAGGTGGCTTTACTTGGGCTCTCTGCGACACCAATGACAAGCTTTTCAAACATACATGCAGCACGTTTAATTAAGTCATAGTGGCCGTTAGTCACTGGATCAAAAGTACCTGGGTATATTGCTATTTTCATGACATTCCTTTATTCACTGGATGTTTTCTTGTTTTTCAATCGGCCTAATACACGGTCTAGCTGCTCAATCACCGATTCTGTTGAAATAAGAGCCATAAGATCTTTTCCTTTTACTCGGGTTCCCCATGGAAGCTCGTCAACCGCTTTACCGTGTTGCTCTTCAGCAATCTGTTCATAGACAGAAACCACACTGTCTAAACTATGATAAGGCCCTGTTCGCATTGGGTTACTGTGCGCATACAAACCAATCACGGGGACACCTTGAGTCGTCGCAATGTGTGCAGGCCCTGAATCAGGAGCGATCACAACACTGGATTTACCAATCACTGCGGTAAGCTGCTTTAACGAAGTTGAGCCTACTAAGTTAATACAAGGTGATGTCATGTGCTGAGAGATATTGTCGGTTAAATTGCGCTCTCTATCCGTTGGAGCACCACAAAAAACCACTTTAAAGCCTAACTGATAAGCGTGATCGGCGACAGCGGCATAGCGCTCAACTAACCAGTTTCTCTCATCTTTACTCGCGGCAGGGCTAATAACAATATACGGCTCATGCGCAAGCTCCATCGATAGTCTTTGATCTTCATCAGACAAAGCAAGATCCCATGTCGGCACCTGTTTGGAACACCCCAAAAAGTAAGCAAATTCAGAGAAATTATCTAACACATGAGATGCGTCCGTTTTTGGCAGCTTGCGATTGGTAAAGAGCCACTGCCCCTCTTTGGCACGTGTCCAACTAAAGCCAAGTTTTACTTTTGCCTTTATCCCTATCGTTAACAGGCTGGCTCTTAGTGCAACTTGCATATGCAGTAAATAATCAAACCGAGTTAGACGCAGGGATCTCCATACTTCTTTCATTCCTTTTAGGCCGCGTTTTTTATCAAACACTACAACTTGAATTCCAGGTATATCACCAAGTAATTGAGCTTCGATTTTTCCCATCACCCACGTGATCTGACATTCTGGATAGGTAGCTTGAATAAGTTGCACCACAGAAAGGGCATGACAAACGTCACCAATGGCAGATAAACGCAGAATACAAATAGATTTTGGAGCAGAAAGAGCGTTATTCATTGATCGATTCCAATGGCATCATTTCTAGAACAGCAGAAACAACGTTATCTGGCTTGATATCTTGAAGGCATGGCGAATAGACATCATCGCTAATCTGACATCTGTTTTTATAGCAAGGGACGCAGTTACGTTCAGATTGCACAAGTCTAATATTGGCGACTCTTTGGGAGCTAACACCATTGCTGTATAAATTGTTCGTTACATCAATTGGCTCTTCATATGGCCAAGGTGACCACATGCTTGCTGGTGCCACGCTAATAATAGATACAATTGGGATAGAGTAACCTGATGCGAGGTGACCCGGGCCACTATCAGGTCCAACAAAACCATCACTATGTTTTATTAATACCGAAGTTTGAGCTAATGATAATTCCCCTAAAACACTGACCAGTTGGTTCGACTCAGGGACTTGACTCATGATTTGTTCAACAATGGTCTCGTCTCGTTCTAATTTAGCGCCAGATAAGACAATGTTATAGCCTGCAGAGATCAAACGATTGATGACTTCAACCCAATACGAGACTGGCCACTGCTTAATTTCGTTGGAGGATGGCGCATGCACAACAATGTAGTTTGATGGCAATCTCTTTTGAACCACTGAAGGTAATAACTCTTCGGGAGAGACTAGCCGTGCAATACAATTAACATCTATGGTATCCAGCATACGAGCAACGCGACTCATTTTATGCTCAAAGCGATGCTGTTCTTTAATGTAATGAGTATAAATTAACTTTTTAACCCAGGCGCCAGAAAGCGATTCATCAATTGCACCAAGTCTTTTCTTACCAAAGATAAAACTATAGATAGCTGTTCTATCATTAAGCATTTCATTGACGACTAAATCATATCGACCATGCGTTTTTAAAATCCGGTAATAGTCCTTAACGGATGCTCTTGGCGGAATTTCAACTAAAGAGTCAACGTCTGGATTGGTACCAAAAACCATCTCCCCTCTAGCATTAACTAAAACATCTATTGTTGCGGTCGGAAACGCTTTTCTCAGACTATGGGTAAAAGCAGAGATCAACAAACTATCACCAATGCAATGAGTGGCAACAACTAATATTTTTTGGTAACTACATGAATCGTTCATTAATCTGTTCGGCGTTTGATATACTGTTCTACCAAGTATGCCATAAACTCCCCAATACGAGACAGTGATTCATGTTTACAACAAAGCAAATCCATAAAACAACGTACTGGTATAATCCTAAATTACTCACCGAAGACGTTGAATTGGCTTTTTCTGTGGATTATTGGAAGGCGAATCAAGCAATACTGGGGCACGCTCAAGGTAGAGGAACAACATGGTTTGTTAAGGGAGAAAAAAGCAATTTCGCTCTTCGACATTATCATCGCGGCGGCTTGTTTGGAAAGCTAGTTAGAGACAGCTATTTATTTACTGGATTAGAGAACTCACGAGCATACCAAGAGCTAATGTTACTTGAGCTTCTAGCCACACATAAAGTTAATGTCCCGACACCCGTTGCTGCGAAAGTTTCGCAAGAAGGGCTCGTTTACAAAGCCGATATTTTAATTGAAAAGATTTCCGACGCAGAAGACTTAGTAAAGATACTATCAAACAAAAAACTATCCGATTCCCATTTCAACGATATTGGTCATCAAATTCGAAAAATGCACGATGCCGGGGTCAATCATACCGACCTCAATATCCATAACATTCTCGTTGATAAAGCAGGCAAGGTTTGGATTATCGATTTTGATAAATGCCTAACGCAAACAGGTAATAGCTGGAAAGAGAGTAATTTAAAGCGACTTAAGCGCTCATTCGAAAAAGAAGTTCGATTAGGAAGGATTGATGCTCAGCACTTTGATTTTTCACAAATAGAACAAGGGTACAAAGTGAGTACCCTTGAGAGTCTATGATTTATTCTTCTTTCAAACCAAATAACTTACGAAGTTTCTTTTTCTTTTTATAGATATGCCCTCGAATCACTTCAGCAAGAGGGCGCTTGAAGGACACTTCTTTAGCTAAGCGTATTTGCTCTTCAAATGGTTTATCTCCGTGTTCTTCAAAGAACTGTTCCAACACCGTTCTCGCCCAGTCTTTTCGCCCACTCGTTGAATAATGATTGAGCCAAGCTTTCGCTGGTTCAATATTCACCTGCGTAGAGAGCGCTTCAGATAGCGCAAACTGCTCTAAAGTGTGTGCCTCACACCCTTCTTGACGTAACGCTTGAATCAACACATCGGCATAATCAAAAGCCGATGAGTTTTTTCCGGTGATACCAATGACTGCCGACGCCCACATAACTGAGTTTGGATTAGTGCGGTAGACACTGCCATCCATAAGTTTTATATCTCTATCTCTGATATGTGAATACTCATTGGTGCTTGGCAAAGTATTGATGTTCACTTCTGAGCAAAACAGTAACGCGTTTTTATCCGATATAGAGTCGAAGTAAACGTTTGTTGGCACGTTAAAGTACGTATCTGTATCTAGAAAAAGCAGTTTATCTTCAGAACTCAACTCTAAATTATCACAAAGATATTTTAAGCCGCGGTTCTTGATTCTAAAGTGATAAGTATTGTCTAGACTCCATTCAGCCTTTTGATCAGGCGATATCGGAAACACTTTAATTGGCATATTAGCGAAGTGCTCAGGTTCTTCCGCTAGAACAGAAATTTCAGGCCTAGTTCCATTTGCCTCAACCCAATTGGCTAAAAAAGACAAAATGCAAAACCTTGCGCCTTGATAGTAAGTTCTATCATTGCCATAAATAACAAATGTTAAGTGTTTTCTAGCCAATTCTGATTTCATAATTTAGTACTTCGTAATATTTTTAAAAAGTGCTTTGTGCTTGCTGCTGACATGGCTTCGAACATGAGTTCGGTATCCCTCTTTAAACCAACTTCTAACCGTCGCATAAAGTCCTGAGGTTCTACCACTCAACTCACTATCAAATGCACCGGTTTTACTACCCTGACGAACCAAAGGTGGGTGTGTCCAAAAAATATTGTACTCTAATGTCGTTCGCTCATTACCAACATAACCATCAATAGGTGCGTCAGTTATATTGCTTTCCATATGCTCTACCATTGCACGAGCAAAACTAAGGTCATAAAGCAAACCACCAGTAAGCTTGTTCGTTTTACACAAGTACAGATGTTGATTTGGAACTCTTACTGATGCAGGTACTAAGCTCGATGCCTCTTCAATATTTACAAGATACTTTTCTTCACCACGAAGTTCATTTTGGAAAGCTTCTAGTTGCTCAATAAAATCGCTATTTAAAAAAGCATCATCTTCTAACACTAATACTTGTGGAATTTGTTCTTCTACGACTTTTTTCATCACTAAGTAGTGCTTATAAAAGCAAGACTTCTCAGGGAGCCTCAGTGAGTCGTCAAAAAAACCATTTCTAACGTCATCAGATAGATCATCGATATCACCAGCTAACATATATTCGTAATCAGTGATGCCCACTTCTGGCAGGTGCTTATCTATATGTTTTCTACGTTCTTCGTAGCCTTTGCTTACATGAATAACAAAAGTTTTGATCATGGTGATGTCTCAATATTGGTTGACTGATTATTGGTGGCTGAATGATGTATCAATTGGAGTGTTTTATGTAACGCACCTTGATTCTGTTGAACTATACCATAGCCTATTCGCCCTTTTTCAATTAACTCTTTAGGCTTGGATAATGCACTGTTCATTTGTAAAGCAAGCTCATTCTCATCGGCTACAACAGACAGTGCGCTCGAGTCGATCAATTGATTCGCCAGGTCTGCAAAATTGAAATAGCTCGGCCCTGTTAAGCAATATTTTTGAAGCAATGCAGGTTCGATGAAGTTATGCCCTCCTACTTTCTTTCCAAGTAGGCTTCCTCCCATAAAGACGAGATCACTCGCAGAAAGCATAACCATAAGCTCTCCCATCGTATCTCCTAGGTAGACATCGACACCAAGCGGTACGTCGTCAACAACTTCGGTTCGACGAACCAAAACTAAGCCTTGGTTTTTGGCCAATTCAGCAACTGAATCAAAGCGTTCAGGGTGACGAGGTACTATCACTAAGAGTAACTTTGGCAGTTCTCTTTTGGCTTGCTGGTAAGCTCTAAAAATTTGTTCATCTTCACCAGCATGAGTGCTCGCGGCGACAACAATCTGCCTACCCTGCCCCAAAATATCTTTAAGATGCTCGCCTTGTGCGATTACATTATTATCAATCGACACATCGTACTTAATTGAGCCTGTGACAATGACTTTTTCGCTCGGCGCACCTAGTAACTCAAATCGAGATTTATCATCAGAGTGTACCGTCAATATTAAGCTTAACTTAGAGATTGTCGGATAAATTAACGAACTCATCTTTTGATAATTACTGGCTGATTTTTCGGATAATCGTCCATTGACTAATATCATCGGAATATCATTTTTAGCAACGGTGTTAATGGTGTTTGGCCATAATTCCGTTTCAATAATGAGCATGTTATCTGGTTGAACGCGATTGATAAAATGTTGAACACACCAACTAAAATCAATAGGCATATAGCGGTGGCTAATCGAACCACTCATCTTTTCTACCTGCTCAGCGCCTGTACTCGTTGTTGTAGTGATCAGTATTCTTTTATCTGGGTTTTGTATCGCCAGTTGTTCAACTAACTTCTTACTCGCCAGCACTTCCCCTACTGAAACAGCATGAAGCCAGATCACGCCCGACTGTCTATTATTGATCGACGGTGTAAACCCGAAATGCTCTTTCCAACGACGACCAAAAGGTGGTTTGTTTGCTTTGGAACGATATAAGCCCCAAAGCAGGATAGGGCTTACAAGGAAAAGTAACGCGGTATAGGCCCAACGAACGACAGTGCTCATATGACGACCTTATTTATATTTTGCCTTGGGAAATTACATCAAACTGCTCAATAGCACTAATGACTCTACTCGGCATTAACTCAGTTAGGCACTTTAGGTGCTGCTTGGGACAAGTTCGTTCAAAGCAAGGTCGGCACTCAATATCGGTATTGATGATCGCCAGTTTGTTCGTTAGCGGAGGCGTATATTTAGGTGAACTAGAGCCATAAACAGCCACGACATTACAGCCCACCGCGGCGGCCACATGCATCAGCCCAGAATCATTACTAACGACAGTACGACAAGCCCCGATCAAGTCTACAGCCTGAATTAAGCTCGTATCTCCAGCTAAATTGAAGCAATGCTGCTGCATATTAACAGGGACTTGTTCGATTATCTTTTGGGTTACTTCACGATCTTTAGCCGAGCCAAACAACCACACTTGGTAACCTTGCTTTATCATCGCTGTCGCTGCTGTTGCAAAGTGATTATCAGGCCAACGTTTCGCAGGGCCAAACTCAGCACCAGGACATAAACCAAGGACAGGCCTTTGATTGTTTAAACCAAATTGCTCCATAGCCTTTTGTTGGCTGGAGTCAACAACTTGTAGGCTTGGAAAAGGTAATGATGACAATTCACCTAAACAACCACTACCCGTCATTTCAGCTTTAGGGTGCGCTAACGCTACATATCGCTCTAACATGTATTGAAACGCTTTTTTATTGGTTCTAACGTCATTAAGCAAACCAAAACGCATTTCACCTTTCCAGCCAACTCGTTCAGGAACGCGTGCAAACAGGGGAATTAAAGCTGATTTCGCGGAGTTAGGTAATACGTACGCTTTATCGTACTGTACTTCCCTCAACGATTTGCCGATCTTATAACGAGATTTCAGATCAAATTGCCCATGCCCTAATGGCATTTCAAGAGCTTGATTGACTTGTGGCATTCTTTCCAAAATAGGCTTACACCATGCTGGCGCTAAAACATCAATTTTTGCGTCAGGATACTGTCTTTGTAACTCAACATATAAGCCTTGAGACATCACCATGTCTCCAACCCATGACGGGCCAATAATCAGAATTTTCATTTGTCTTGCTCGTTAATAGCGTGTTCGTTAATAGCTTGACCAGATAGTCTAAAATATTCTTGAAGTGTTTTAATGCAAACCAATTTTTCTAGTTGTTCATCTTGGAAAGGAGCAAGGTATTCATGCGCATTTTTGATCATCTGTTCAGACTCTTTAGGGTTGTCTAAATAGTATTTAATTTTTTGCTCAAAATCCGACCAGTCATCCTTCACCTCTACATAATGTATGCCTGGCTGCAGAGTGCCTTCCATAAACCACGTTTCAAATTTCATTTTTGGAGTAACGACAAGTGAGTTTGAAGACATTGCCCATTTCAAGTTTGATGCAACATCGTTCCCTTCAAGACAAATAATGAATTTGTATTGAAGCTGCTCTTCGACTGTCATAAATGGTTGTTGCCACTCTGGGTTTTGCTCTGAAGTATTCGATTGACCTGCATTCATCAGTGGATGACCATACAGAGTTTTCATAAAACGAATTCTATGTGGTTGAGTCACAGCACCACGAAATACGGCCATATTTTTTTTATCAGAAAAACTTAAGCTATCATCCACGAATCGGAAATGACGACGCTTATCTAATTTAAATAGTACAGAGTTACTATTGTTCCCAGCAATCGGACGAGCTTTAAATAACGTTGGAACTGGCTCTATATGCGTTTCATCACCAAAGTAGTAACTGAAACGAAAGTACTTTGGGAAATAATGAAGAAACTCTTTAAGATCAAAGAAATAAGATGTGTAGCCTTTTCGAGAATAATTACTAATCTCGCAGCTTAGACTAGCCTTATCAAAGTCGCCGAGCCCTTTCACATAATAACTTACTCTGCTTTTTATATAGTCAGCTTGATCGGAATATGACTTTTCCAGCTTTTCAAACTGTTTTGAAAAATACAAACGAGGTGCGATAGAGAGCAAGGCATGTTTTAGATAATAAAATATCTTCATAGTTTCTCTTTATATTTTATTTTTACGTAATGTAACGAAGGCAAAGCCAGCAGCCATAGGCAAGGAATTATCAACAAAGCTCTAGAGGTAGACTCTGCCTTTAGAAATGAAGACGACAAGTTCCACAATAATATCCGTAATTTTATCAGATAAAGTGCCCTAGACACAGCTTCAAGTGATATCAAGCTCTGTATTGAGAGCTATACATCTATACCTGACATTGAGAACAAAAAAACGTATTCCTCTGTCCGATTTTTTGCTCTTCAAGCTTCTCACTACAACTCGGACACTGTTCACCAGCCTTACCATAAACCTGCAGCTCTTGAGCAAAATATCCCGGTTTTCCATCCGCTTGGGCGAAGTCTTTGAGTGTGGTGCCACCTTGTTTGATGGCGGTAGCGAGTACTTGTTTGATCTCTTTGGTTAACAAGATCCACTCTTGTTTTGTCACTTTGCTTGCTGGGCGAAGTGGATGAATTCGTGAAGAAAACAGCGCTTCATTGGCGTAGATATTCCCCACACCTACCACTACTTTGTTGTCCATAATGAACTGTTTGACGGCAACCTTACGCTTTTCTGCTTTCTCAGCAATGTAATCTGCGTTGAAGTCGTCAGTTAGTGGCTCAGGACCAGAACCCAGTAATACAGTATGTATCTCATCAGGCGCCGACCATAACCACGCACCAAAGCGACGCGGATCGTTGTAACGCAATATCTTGCCATTGGTTAACTTAAGATCCACGTGATCGTGTTTTGCTGGCGGGAAGTCTGCATCTAACACGCGCAGTGAGCCAGACATACCGAGGTGAACAATGGCTGTTCCGGTATCGGTTTCTATCAATAGGTACTTCGCTCGGCGTGAAATAGAGCGAATCACCTGCCCTTCTAATAGCTTAAGTTCTTGAGGGATATCCCAACGCAGTTTAGGTGTACGAAAGGTAAGCGTTTTAATCTTCTCACCGACTAAATGAGGCGAGATCCCCATGCGGCTTACTTCAACTTCGGGTAATTCAGGCATAGTTAGTCGTCCGATTTAGGTGATTTGTCTGATATAGATAGCTTGTCTGCTTTAAAGAGATGGTCTGATTTAAATGAATCTCCTGAGCCAAAGCTTGGAAACAAGTAGCTCTCTTCAATAGACACCGCCAGCCACTGATCATTCCAGTTTTTTAGCAACCAAAACTCAGCAAGTTGATAATAGGTAATACGCTGGGGCTCTTCTTGGTCTTGATACCAAACCTCAATGGTATGCGGGGTATTCAATTGTGGTGAGAGGTCGGTATAGGTTTGAGAGTCAATTTCGGTGCCCACAAGTTCCTGCCACCTCTGTGACAGCTCTTGTGCACTGGTAGTTTGAGGAAGCACTGTGTCTTTAAATTGATAAGCCCAATGATCGTCTTCTACTACAACTGACCAATTAGCAAAATGCAAAGCTTGAAGCTCAGCTGCTGGATTTAAAAGAGAAGGATAAGAACCGCTGATCTTAACTTCAGGTTCGGGCTCGATAAGGTACGTTTTGATCAAAGTTGGAAGGTTTAACACGCCAATAAAAGCGATCACACTGAACATGAGTATGTTGTTCCACCGGCGTCCACGATATCTCATATGATTCTGCTCATCTAACCTATTGAGTAATCAGTATATCGTGAAAGTGGCAATACTTTCTATGTTGTACGGTTTTCTATCTATCAGACGCTATATCAAACAAGAATAATTGAGTTACTCAAATTTTAGATATAAAAAAACCCAGCTATAAGCTGGGTTTTTAATTTATTCTTCTATAAAAGAAGAGACAAAGGGGCTATCAATTACTTGATTTTAGCTTCTTTGTACATAACGTGCTGGCGAACTACTGGATCAAACTTTTTGATCTCAAATTTGCCTGGCATGTTACGCTTGTTCTTGTCAGTTGTGTAGAAGTGACCAGTTCCAGCAGAAGATACTAGACGGATTTTCTCACGAATGCCTTTAGCCATTGCTTAATTCCTCTTAAACGTTTTCGCCACGTGCACGGATATCAACAAGAACAGCATCGATGCCTTTCTTATCAATAATACGCATGCCTTTAGCAGTTAGACGTAGTTTAACAAAACGTTTTTCGCTCTCTACCCAGAAACGGTGAGTTTGTAGGTTCGGCAGAAAACGACGCTTGGTAGCATTGCGTGCGTGTGAACGGTTGTTACCCGTTACTGGACGCTTACCAGTTACTTGACATACTCGGGACATGAATGTCTCTCCAAATCGTTTCAGCTCGATATCAACCTTGGTGGCCGAACCTCTCTATCAATTCTGAAAATAGAGGTAAAAACCATAATGGAAAATCCATTCAAGGCTATCAAAGGTCGCGTATTATACTAACTTGACATGCATTGCTCAAGACCCGAACAGATCCTTTTTAAGGATTTCGTGATCTTTTTTTGAACAGGGCAGCTATTTGAGTAATCAGAGCTGATTTAAGGTTCTAAAATGTGGGCGGAATGATAGCAGATTTAACGCAACTAACAACCTAAAATGTGATTCAAATCCATCCGCGCTCTGCAAAAGAGATAACTTCGCCATCTCCAACGACAAAATGGTCGAGAATTCGGATGTCCACTAGTGCCAATGCGTCGGTTAATCTACGTGTAATTCGCCTATCTGCTTGGCTTGGCTCTGCGACACCGGAAGGATGGTTGTGCGCTAGGATTAAAGCGGCAGCATTATGATGAAGTGCCCGTTTAACCACTTCTCTCGGGTAAACAGATGCTGCATCGATGGTTCCTTCAAACATCACTTCATCTTTTATTACTCTGTTTTGGTTATCTAGGAACAATATGTAGAAGGCTTCTCGCTGGCGATCACGCAATATACTCGAAAGATACAACTTGGTGTGACTTGGGCTAGTTAGTGCATCCCCTCGAGATAAAGTCTCGGCCAAATAACGTTGCGTCATCTCCAAAACAGCCTGCAACTGGACATATTTCGCCTGCCCCATCCCTTTATGGGCACAAAACTCAGCCTCCGTTGCAGAAAAAAGATGGCGAAGCGAACCAAAATCTTTGATCAACTTGTCTGATAGCTCTAAAACATTCATTCCTTGTGTGCCCGTTCGAAGAAATATAGCTAACAACTCCGCATCACTTAAGGAGTCGGGGCCTCTACTCAGTAACTTTTCTCTTGGCATCGACTCAACAGGCATTTTACTTATAGGCATATAAAGGCTATCTAGGGTGATGAATACGATCCATCAGCCTAATCCGTTTGTCTACGGAGAGCTTCCACAGCTTTATAAAGAAGACTAATGCCTAGCAAAACCGTGTAATTGATAAGTTTGATAACATCAACTTGATGAGTGTCAAACCTGTTCCAATTCTGCTTCTAGGCACTAATCCTTTGTTCTGATATCGTTAGTCCCAGAGAAATTAAGGAACAGAATCATGCAAACATTGGTTAATCAACTGGATAACGCTGACCAACAAGGCCTAGCTGGAAAAAAAATCCTACTTGGCATTAGTGGTGGTATCGCAGCTTATAAATGTGCCGAACTGACTCGACGCTTAATCGAACGTGGTGCGCAGGTACAAGTCGTCATGACTAATGCGGCTAAGGAGTTCATTACTCCTCTCACCATGCAAGCTGTCTCTGGAAGGCCAGTGTCTGATAGTTTGCTTGATCCTGCTGCTGAAGCTTCCATGGGGCACATCGAACTGGCGAAATGGGCTGACCTAGTCTTATTAGCACCCGCAACCGCAGACCTTATTGCGCGTATGACCGCAGGCATGGGTAACGACCTACTGACCACTTTGGTTTTAGCAACCGATGCGCCAGTTGCGGTATCCCCAGCAATGAACCAACAAATGTACAGCCACCCTGCAACTCAAGAGAACATCGCAACGCTAAAACGTCGTGGATGTGAAATCTGGGGTCCGGCAGCTGGTGAACAGGCCTGTGGCGATGTTGGTATGGGGCGTATGTTAGAGCCAATGCAACTGGTCCATCGTTGTGAAGACTTCTTCCAACCTAAACCTCTGACTGGCCGTTCGGTGTTAATTACTGCGGGTCCAACTCGCGAAGCGATCGACCCAGTTCGTTACATTACCAATCATAGCTCGGGCAAGATGGGCTATGCACTGGCTGAAGCGGCCGCGAAACAAGGTGCTACGGTAACTCTAATTAGTGGCCCTGTATCACTCGCGACACCAAATCAGGTTAATCGCATTGATGTAGACAGCGCACAACAGATGTTTGATGCCGTGAATGCCAATGCTGCTCAGCATGATATTTTCATCAGCTGCGCTGCGGTTGCCGATTACCGCCCAGAGACCATTGCAGACCAGAAGCTTAAAAAAGTCGATAGTAAAGATGACATGACCATTCAAATGGTTAAGAACCCAGACATTGTGGCTTCCGTTGCCTCAATGACTGAAGATCGTCCATTTACTGTCGGCTTCGCAGCAGAAACTCAAGATGTCGAGAAGTATGCGCGCGGAAAATTGGAAAGAAAGAACCTCGATATGATTTGTGCTAACGATGTCTCTGTCGAAGGCCAAGGCTTTAATAGTAGTAGTAATGAGTTGCACCTTTATTGGAAAGGTGGCGATAAATCTCTACCTCTAGATAGCAAAGACTCTCTTGGTTTCCAGATCCTTAATCAGATCCAACAGCTTATTGACGTATAAACGCACAATTTTACCCTGACAATACGCTGACACCTCTCGATTCTGTTGACCTAGGTCTTACAAAACTAGGAACAGAATTGAATGGTGTTTATAATCCTGCTTCACTCAATCCTCATCTTTAGGAAAGGAAGTAAATAGATGGCCGGTACTCGAAAATCAAACCGTCGTGAAGAAATCCTGCAAGCTCTAGCACAAATGTTGGAATCGACCGAAGGTGCTTCTCGTATCACAACGGTAAAGTTGGCCAAGCAAGTTGGTGTTTCTGAAGCTGCGTTATACCGCCACTTCCCAAGCAAAGCTCGCATGTTTGAAGGCTTGATCGAGTTCATTGAAGAAGCGTTGATGTCTCGAATCAACCGTATTCTAGATGAAGAGAAAGACACACTAGAGCGCATACGCCTAGTGCTACAACTTATCTTGGTTTTCTCAGAACGTAACCCAGGCCTGACTCGAATTTTGTCTGGTCATGCTCTAATGTTTGAAAATGAACGCCTGCGCGATCGCATCAATCAGCTTTTCGAACGTATTGAGACGCAACTTCGTCAAATTCTACGAGAAAGAAAGCTTCGCGAAGGGAAGTCATTCCCGGTTGATGAAAAAATCTTAGCGGCTCAATTGTTAGGTCAGGTTGAAGGAAGTTTAAATCGATTTGTTCGCTCGGACTTCAAATATCAACCGACAGCGAACTTTGAAGAGTATTGGGCACTTCTGAGTGCACAAATCGAATAGTAATCAGCATTAAGCCAAATATATGAACAAAACCACATATGATAAGCCTGAATTTTCACTCTTACTGCTGCACCCTAAATACTGGCCCGTATGGCTAGGCTTTGGGTTGTTGGCTCTAATTGTTAACCTGCTACCTTACCGTGTGTTGCTCTCCTTAGGGCAGCGACTTGGCTTACTAGGCGTGCGTTTTGGTAAAAAACGGGTTGATATTGCAACTCGTAATATGGAGCTAGCCTTTCCTGAAAAGCCCATAGAAGAAATAAATCAATTAGTTAAAGAAAACTTCAAAAATACTGGATTAGCGTTGATTGAAACCGGCATTACTTGGTTTTGGCCTACGTGGCGATTTAAAATGTTGCTGGTTGATAAAGATACTGCAGTAATGAGATCGCATAGCAAAAACGGTAAAGGCGTTCTACTTTGTTGTGTGCACGCTCTCAACCTTGAAATTACCGCTCGCGCTTTTGCCGTACTCGGACAACATGGATATGGCGTGTATCGCCCACACAACAACGCTGTATATAACCTTATTCAGTTTTGGGGCCGAACCCACAATGGCAATCTGACTATTGATCGTAAAGATGTGAAAAAGATGATACGTGTTCTGCGTAACGGAGATCGCCTATTCTATCTCCCTGATCATGACTACGGTCGCAATAAATCTGTATTCGTACCTTTCTTTGCAGTAGAGGATGCAAGCACCACCACTGGAACCAGCATTTTGGCTTACACCAGTCGATGCGCGGTCGTTATTGGGTCTGGCTTTAGAAATGCCGACGGAAAATATGAAATCATGGCCGACGAATCAATCGAAGATAACTATCCGCAGAAAGATGAAAAAGCGGCAGCAGCGTATATGAACCGCTATCTTGAGAAGATTATCTTAAGAGCCCCAGAACAATGGATGTGGCTACACAAGCGCTTCAAAACCATGGAAGATCCAGAGGCGGAAAAAGGCATTCGTTACAAGTAAGCGAGCCTTGTTCTGTCCAATAAGATTTAAGTAAAAAAATGCCCGAAAGAGTTTCATCTCTCGGGCATTTTTCTTTTTTAAGCTCTAAACCTAAGGCACTAAACCATTAGGTTCAACTTCTTCAGTTTACGAATTAGATTCCGTATTGAGTTCGGTACGCTTTTACTGAATCAAGATGTGCTGCGTCTGTGCCTTTCTCTTCAAGAAAAGTCACTAAATCAGTCAGGCTAACGATTGAGATAATCGCACAGCCGAAGTCGCGCTCTACTTCCTGAATCGCAGACAATTCACCTTTGCCTTTCTCTTGACGGTCAATCGCAACCAGAACACCCGCTAAGTCAGCGCCGTTTGCTTGGATGATTTCCATCGACTCACGGATCGCAGTACCTGCAGTGATCACGTCATCCACTAACATGATGCGACCTTCAAGTTCGCTACCCACTAGGTTGCCACCTTCACCGTGGTTTTTCGCTTCTTTACGGTTGAAGCAGTAAGGCGTGTCCACATCATGGTGATCTGCCAGTGCAACCGCTGTTGTTGTTGCGATTGGAATACCTTTGTATGCAGGGCCAAATAGTACATCGAACTCAATACCTGAATCAGCCAATGCTGCTGCGTAGAAGCGACCTAAGCGTGCTAGGTCACGACCTGTATTAAACAATCCAGCATTGAAGAAGTAAGGGCTCTTACGGCCAGACTTTAAAGTAAACTCACCAAACTTAAGTACTTCTTTCTCTAGTGCAAATTCAATAAATTCACGTTGATATGCTTTCATGTTCTTCCTCTACGTTTATTCAATAAAACTTAACTTACGCTCTGCACTACCCTTTCGGGTTTTACAGACAAAAAAATAGCTCCTGTGAAAGGAGCTATCTAAAAAACTAGTCGGCCAACGCAGCTTTCTGCGCTTCGACGATATCGGCAATGCCCTTATTTGCCAGGGCTAAAAGCTGCATCAGCTCTTCGTGGCTGAACGGTTCGCCTTCTGCGGTGCCTTGAATCTCAATCATCTTACCGTCTTCCGTCATTACAACGTTCATATCGGTATCGGCTGCTGAGTCTTCAACGTACTCAAGGTCACACAGTGCTTGTGCACCAACGATGCCCACTGAAACTGCCGCTACGTGGCCTTTCATTGGGTTCTTCTTCAGTTTGCCGCTTGCTAGTAGGCTGTTGATAGCATCAGCCATTGCAACGCTTGCACCTGAGATAGAAGCAGTACGAGTACCGCCGTCTGCTTGGATAACATCACAATCGACAGTGATCATGATTTCACCCATTACTTTCAGGTCAACAACAGCACGTAGGCTACGAGCGATCAGACGTTGGATTTCCATAGTACGACCACCTTGCTTACCGCTCGCCGCTTCACGACGGTTACGAGTGTGCGTTGCACGTGGCAGCATGCCGTATTCAGCGGTTACCCAACCCTTTCCTTGGCCTTTTAACCAACGCGGTACGTTTTCTTCTACCGTCGCATTACATAGAACTTTAGTGTTGCCGAACTCAACTAATACAGAACCTTCAGCATAAGCAGTGTAGTTACGAGTAATTTTAATTGGACGAATTTGATCTACAGCGCGGTCATTTGGACGCATTGGTATCTACCTTATTAACAGTCTGAAGTGATTTACTATCGAAAGAGTGCATCACCTAAGAAAGGGGTGAGACAGTTTTGATTGGGGCAAGATTATATAGCAGTTTATCTTTCAAATCTATTTACCATTCAAAGTGGCCTACTACTTAAAGCGACTTACGACTCAAAGATACTTACCGTGAAGGCTATTTATAACGGAAAATCGACAAGCTTCGGGAGCACACCATATCGTGATACTATGCGTGCGCGTTATTTTCAGAATGATAAAAGACAGGAAAATTCGATGATTTATAGTATGACCGCGTACGCACGCAAAGAAGTAAAAGGCGATTGGGGTACAGCAGTATGGGAAATCCGTAGTGTAAACCAACGCTACCTAGAAACTTACTTCCGTATGCCTGAACAGTTCCGTGGTTTAGAGCCAATCTTACGTGAGCGTTTCCGTAAGCGTCTAGCTCGCGGCAAGGTTGAATGTAACCTACGTTTTGAAGCAAACCCAGCAGCGAAAGGCGAGCTAAGCATCAACGAAGGTTTGGCTCAGCAAGTAATCAATGCTGCTAACCAAGTAATGACGATGACAGGTGAAGACAGCCGTCTGAACCCATTCCAAATCATGAACTGGCCTGGCGTAATGGAAACGCCAGAGCAAGACATGGATGCCATCAACAAAGATCTACTTGAAGCATTCAACGATGCAATCGCAGAGTTCATTGACGCTCGTGCTCGTGAAGGCGAAAACATGAAAGCGCTCATCGTTCAGCGTTTAGATGCGATCACTGAAGAAGTCGTTAAAGTTCGTGCACGCATGCCTGAGATCCTAGAATGGCAACGTGAGCGTCTTCTTACCAAATTTGAAGATGCGAAGATTGAACTTGAAGGTTCTCGTGTTGAGCAAGAGCTGATCCTACTGGCTCAGAAGTCAGACGTAGCAGAAGAACTAGACCGTCTAGACTCTCACGTGAAAGAAGCGAATGTAGTATTGAAGAAAGGTGGCGCTTGTGGCCGTAAACTTGACTTCATGATGCAAGAGTTCAACCGTGAATCAAACACGCTAGCATCTAAGTCTATCAGCACAGACATCACAGCATCGGGCGTGGAGCTTAAAGTTCTTATCGAACAGATGCGTGAGCAGATCCAGAACATTGAATAACAGTTCGTCAGTAACACACTGTGGATAGCCACTAGCTGAATCAGTGTTGATTAACTAACAGTGTTGATTAGATCAAGATAAGCTCCTAGTTTTAGGGGCTTTTTTTATGGATACAATAATGACAATCAGGATGACTAAGTGAGCAAATTATTACGCCGGAGATGTACTTAGTACAAAAAATAGATACAGCGATAGATAGAACGGAACAGATGTACAAAAGGATTTTTAATATTTAGAGGAGGTGTTGCAAGTGGAGAAGAATGTTACGGTAAAACTGAGGGAAAACTGGTTTGAAAGAGAAAGTGACGCAAGTTGCTATTGCAAACTGCGCCGACTTAAAATCTTATAGAGCTACAACGTTTGCAGCTTGAAGACCTTTTTGGCCTTGCTCTACTTCGAAAGACACTTGTTGGCCTTCTTTAAGAGTCTTGAAACCTTCAGAAGCGATTGCACGGAAGTGTACGAATACGTCAGCGCCGCCGTTGTCTTGAGTTAGGAAACCGAAGCCTTTCTCTTCGTTAAACCATTTTACTACGCCGTTTGTTTTGTTAGACATGATGTGTCCCTTATATAAAAATAAAAAATTAATCGCCAAAAGTGCGATGCGCTGAAAGCTTGAATTATTTAATGTATCTATGAAGCCAAGGGAAACACTGAGAATAACAATGAAGCAATACTAAGGGTTTTACTTTACAACTGGATGTTTCATTTAATAACCCTGAAAACAGAGCAAGCACATTCTTGGTGATCCTGACCAGGTTGTAAAGCGTTATTTGAATAAAATGACTATTTTTTGTTCAATTAACTTCTATTCAGCCCCACAACATCACTGAACTTCATTTACAAAGCTATGATCTGAAGAAATTTACTCTTCCGCGGTTTGGTTCGGGCAACACACACGGCCAGTAATAATGTCCTACTAGAATCAAGAGTACGACAAAAGCAAAAACAAGCGCCGTGGCAGCACTCTCCACGTAACTAAACTACCTGTATCTTCACACCAAGTTCTCGTAAAGCATCAAGCACCTTAGGGTCAGCGCCGTCATCTGTAATCAATGTGTCAATCTGAGAAGCGGTAGCGAGTAACTTTCCACCATGTTTACCTACTTTGCTGCTATCTATCAGAGCCACAATACGATCACCATACTCCAGCAGCTTTTTCTCTGCCATATAGACCAATAGATCAGAGGTATGCACACCAGCTGTCGTAACACCCGTACCCGTAAAGAAGACAAAACGACTTTTATGGTCATCTGCTGCTTCTTCATCTGGAGAAATAGTGATCTGACGTTCGGGTAGATATTGACCACCAAGTATGATGATACTTTGATGATCTTGACTAATCAGCTGATAAGCCAATGGCATAAAATTCGTCACAACTTGCACATCACGATGCGCTAAATGCTCTCCCATCAAAAAAGTCGTATTGCTACCACTCACAATAATACTGTCGTGTTCTTCACACATATCTGCCGCAGCTTTAGCAATTCGCTTTTTCGCTACATAGCTTTCTATATCTGTTTCGCAGGGGATAAAGCTGCTTGGTGCATGAGTTGCGGCTAGGGACGAGTCAAAATTGATTACCTCTGCCCCATTACGGATTTTTTTCAGCCTCCCTTCTTCCGCCAACTTTGTAATGTCCCGACGAGCTGTAGATAAAGAGATATCTAACATCTTCACATAGTCATTTGTCGTTATAAACGTATGACTCGTTAGATGATCTAACAAGCTTCTATGACGCTGAGCTTCATTCATTGTTCATACCATTAAGTTCTTTTGAATTATTTTGACGCATTATGAACTTTTGAGCAATTAGATTCTCAAAATGAACTCTTTTGAATTAATTTGACTCAAAATATGTGATCAAAACCATTGCTTTGTTCATAATAAATCAAAAAATGACTTTACGTGACCGCATTTGACCACCTATAGTCAATTTGCGTCATGAGAAGTCACTGGAGAGTAAAATGAAATACCAAGCAGTAATGATTGATTTAGATGGAACACTGTTAAGTGATGCTGAGCAGATCTGCGTGACTAACAAACAAGCGATTTGTCTTGCAGTTAATAATGGATATCAGGTGAGCTTGGCGAGTGGTAGACCGCACCAGCTGATGATGCCATATGTTGACCAGCTTCAATTATCGCTACCAATCATCTGCTGCAATGGTGCCTATATTTATGACCCTAAAACACAACGTGTTCAACATCAGCACACAATTAGTCATGAATCACTAACGGGTCTGTTGAGCTTACTGAATGATGGACATTTCGCCTTCACCATCTATTCAAGTAAAGGCATCTTTGCTCAAAAAGAATCAACTCATACAAAGGGTTTAGAAAAAAAGGCTGAGGTTATTAATGCCGCAATGGAGCTGCAGATTATCCCAACGCTGACCGAACTCATCGCTCGCAGTGGCGATGTATACAAAGTATTAGTGTCTAGCCAAGACAAAGAATCTCTAAACCAGTTACGAGATTCCTTAAAAACGCACTTCCAAGCTGACTTATCAACACCGAATAAATTGGACATTACGTCTAAAGCAGCCACCAAAGGCCACGCTCTTCAGCAGTGGCTAAATGACCAAAGAATTTCATCTCATAACACCATTGCTTTTGGGGATGGGGACAACGATGCCTCTATGTTCCGACTTGTCGGAGAACCTGTCGCAATGGCTAATGCCAGCCCTGCTTTAAAAGGCATGGCTAATCTAATTGTTACCAATAACAACGGCTGTGGAATTGGCCAGTACCTTCGCTTGATAGTGCAAGAAGGCCAACACACATGCCAAAACACTTTTAGTTACTAAGGATAAATCATGAAAAAAGTAAAAATTGCCGCAGGATTAGCACACGTAGATTACGGCCACATTGCAGACGTAGTGAAAGAAGTATCTGATGCTGGTGCCGATTACATCCACTGTGATGCAGCAGATATGCATGACCTGAAAAACCTGCAATTGATGGGGGGGCATCAAATTGTTGAAGGCATTCGTCCTTACACTGAAAAGCCAATTGAAGTTCACGCTTACTTCAAAGATTGCGACAAATTATTTATCGATAAAATCGCTGCTGCTGGTGCAGACATGCTGATTCTACCAGCTGAGCATTTTATCGGTGCTCCTCTGTGTTACATCATTAAGTACTGTCAAAACCACGGAATGAAATTTGGTTTAACCGTTGGTGCATTAACGCCAGTGTCATTTGTTAAAGAATCTATCTACTACCTAGACCGTTTACACATTGTTATTCACGGCATTACTGATGGCGATGATGAATGGTTATGGCGCAAATCTGCGATTGCAATGATCCGCGAAGCACGTGAACTCATCAACGAACGCAACCCTAACTGTGAGCTATGTGTTGATGGCGGTATCCGTAACCACAACATCGAAGAACTGCTTAATGAAGATATTGACGTGATGGTTGCATCGACAAATATCTTTGGCCACAAAGACGGCATCACAGCAGGCGTTCGTGACTTCCGCGCAGCAATCGACCAACTGGAAGATAAAGCAGCGGCAAACACAAAAGAAGTCGAAACCGTTTAAGTAATTGCCTAGCGCAGCTTCTATCGAATCGATGCGCCACAGCAATCTAGAAATAACGGTGCTAAACCTACCCCCCTCTATGCTCGGGTTTGGCACCACTACCAAGGATTAAACCATGACACAGTTTCAACACTATCAACCGACCAAGCTAACCTTTGGTGCGGGTGAGATTCAGAAAATAGGTCAGCTTATCGCTCAATATGGCACACGTTGCCTAGTCGTATCCGAACCTATTTTTGATGCAGTAAAGCCAGCCTATGACCGCATTTTTACTTTGCTTTCAGAGCAAGGAATTGAAGTGACTCATTTTGATGGTGTCGTACCGAATCCGCCTACAACCGTCGTTGAACTTGGCCGCCAAGTGGCCATCGGAAATAACTGTGATGTGGTTTTGGCCATTGGTGGTGGTTCATCGATTGATACAGCAAAAATCATTTCGGCAACGATCAATGCAGAGTCTCTAGATTGGGCTCATTGGTTTGCCACTTATGATTCACCGTTTGGGGACGTCAACCCACTACCCGCGAAAGTCGTACCTTTGATCGCTGTACCTACAACATCGGGAACAGGCTCTCAAGTGACGCAAGCGGCAGTGATTACCGACCTTGAGCAACATGCAAAGCTAACACTGTTTCACCCTGAATTTTTCCCTTGTGAAGCGTTAATCGATCCAGAGCTCATGCTGACACTGCCTCCACGTATGACAGCTATGACCGGATTTGATGCTTTTTCACATGCGTTTGAATCATTTACGGGTACTCGACCATCTCCATTTGTTGATGGTATGGCGTTAGAAGCAATGAAGCTTGTCATTGATCACCTACCGAGTGTTGTCGACAACGGCGCAGATTTACATAGCCGCTGCCAACTCGCGAAAGCAGACACACTTGGCGGGATCTCGCTAGCTAATGGCGGTGCGGGGGCACCACACCCTTTAGGCGAAATCTTAGGTAGTAGCAAAACAAACCTACCACATGGATTAACACTCGCAGTGGTTTATCCAGCTTATGTACAACTTCAATGGCGCAAGCAACCAGAGAGATTTGCTCAAGTGGCTGAGTTATTTGGTGCTGTGGGAAGTACCGAAGAAAAAGCTCAATCATTAGCGGCTGCTCTTGTGAAATTCCTTGAACGTATCGGTCTTGAATCGAACTTAACTCAAGTAGGTGTCACCAAAGAAGATGTTCAAAAGTTGGAGCCGGCTTTTTGCTTTGATCTACCACTAACCAGTGGTGAAGAAATGAAAAAAGTATTGCAGGCCAGTTTGGTTGAATAAGCGACAGTCACAAATTCACGTTTGTCATAATTAAAGAAAATGGAGATTGAAACATGGAGTGCAAGAACAACACTTTAGGTCATACAGCTTTGAAATTGGAAAGAGAGGAATTCATTGCCAGTAACCTGAAAGCGTTGGTCTTTGACTTCGATGGCCTTCTCGTCGATACCGAAACCTGTATGTTCAAAGCCTGGGAAGCTTTGTTAAAACCATACGGCGTTGAAGTTTCGCCACTCCAGGTTGCTGGCCTAGTTGGGAGCTCAGCGCCAGCAACCTACCTTTATCAACTATTCAACAAAGCGTCGAATCAAAAGCTGTCCGATTCACAAATTCGCGATCGAGTGATCGCTCATGCCTACCAATTAATTGCTTCAATAACAGAACGAGAAGGTGTCCGTCAGTATCTAGACTTTGCTAAATCACACTCATTGAGCATTGCACTGGCCACCAGCTCAGAGGCTGAACATTACATGCCAATTCTGAATCGTTTGAACCTTACACCCTATTTTGACTGTTTTATCGGAGCAGAAGACATTGCCTCAGATAGACGGAAACCACATCCCGATGTGTATTTAGCGGCATTAAAACAACTCGGTGTATCTGCCCATCAAGCCATCGCTTTCGAAGATTCCCCTCCTGGAATTATGGCGGCTCGATCGGCAGGAATACCAACAGTTGCAGTAACCAATTTGCTCACTCGTCACCTCGATGTCTCGCTAGCCAACGTGGTGCTGAGTTCAATGAATGATCAAACGCTACTGCAATTGATAAACCAACTTACCGAGAATGAACGATGAATAAATTAGAACAACTGAAAAAGCACACCACTGTCGTTGCCGACACAGGTGATATTGATGCTATTGCTGCATTTCAACCTGAAGACGCCACAACTAACCCATCTCTAGTACTAAAAGCCGCAGAAATGCCGCAATACGATCACTTAATCGCCGATGCGATCACTTGGGCAAAAGCACAAAGCAACGACAAATCACAACAGTTGATCGACGCTGGAGACAAACTGGCGGTCAACATTGGATTAGAAATTCTAAAAACGGTACCGGGGCGCATCTCAACAGAAGTCGACGCTCGTATGTCATTCGACAGAGTCGCAAGCTTGGCAAAAGCTCGAAAGCTTATCGGCATGTATAACGAAGCTGGCATCAGTAACGACCGAATCCTAATTAAGTTAGCGTCAACTTGGGAAGGCATTCGAGCAGCTCAAGAGCTAGAGAAAGAAGGCATTAATTGCAACCTAACGCTGCTGTTCAACTTTGCACAAGCCAAAGCCTGTGCAGAAGCCGGTGTATTCTTAATCTCACCTTTTGTCGGTCGTATCCTAGATTGGTACAAAACCAATACCGATAAAAAAGAGTACCTTCCTCATGAAGATCCTGGTGTCGTTTCAGTCTCTGAAATTTACAACTACTACAAAGATCATGGCTACAACACGGTTGTGATGGGCGCGAGCTTCCGTAATGCCGATGAAGTCCTAGCATTAGCGGGCTGTGACCGTTTGACCATAGGTCCTGCAATTTTAGACCAACTTGCAGCACAAGAAGGCTCTGTTGAGCGCCTACTCTTTGCCGACCGTGACACCATCAAAGAGACACCAACAGCTATGACTGAAGCACAGTTCCGCTGGGAGATGAACCAAGACCCGATGGCAACAGAAAAGCTCGCCGAAGGCATCCGTAACTTTGCCGTCGATCAAGGCAAGTTAGAAACCATGATCGAAGCACGCCTGTAGGAGAAGCAAAATGATTACACGAACTAAATTAGCTGACGCTATTCGCGTTCTAAGCATGGACGCTGTACAAAAAGCAGGATCGGGCCACCCCGGAGCACCGATGGGCATGGCCGATATCGCTGAAGTTCTATGGCGTGATTTTCTAAAACACAACCCGAGCAACCCTAACTGGGCCGACCGCGACCGTTTTATCTTGTCGAATGGCCATGGCTCAATGCTTATCTATGCTTGTTACACCTATCTGGTTACGAGCTATCAATGGATGACATCAAATCTTTCCGTCAATTACACAGTAAAACCGCAGGTCACCCTGAATACGGTTACGCTCCAGGTATTGAAACCACTACCGGCCCATTAGGACAAGGCATCACCAACGGTGTCGGCATGGCTTTGGCTGAAAAGGTGCTGGGTGAACAGTTCAACCGTGAAGACCACGATATTGTTGATCACCACACCTACGTGTTCATGGGTGACGGCTGCATGATGGAAGGTATTTCTCATGAAGCATGTTCACTTGCCGGTACGCTTGGACTAGGGAAACTGGTCGCTTTTTGGGATGACAATGGCATTTCGATTGATGGCGAAGTCGACGGCTGGTTCTCTGATGACACACCAAAACGTTTTGAAGCCTACGGTTGGCATGTTATTGCTGATGTTGATGGTCATAACGCTGATGATATTCACAAAGCAATTACTGAAGCTAAAGCCGTAACAGATAAACCAACCTTAATTTACTGCAAAACCGTGATTGGTTTTGGCTCACCAAACAAGTCAACCAGTCATGACTGTCATGGTGCTCCGTTAGGTGCTGATGAAGTCGCATTGGTTCGACTCAACCTCGGCTGGGACCATCCTGAATTTGAAATTCCTCAAGATGTATACCAAGCATGGGATGGGAAAGAGAAAGGACAAAGCAATGAAGATGATTGGCAAACACGTTTCAATGCTTATCAAGAGGCGCACCCAGAATTAGCCGCTGAGTTTTTGCGTCGTAGCCAGAACCTATTACCTGAAAATTGGGATCAGCACACTCAAGACCTAATCCAGACTTTGCAAGCGAATCCACAAACCATCGCGACTCGCAAAGCATCACAAAATACTATTGAAGCATTCGGACCATTACTGCCAGAGTTTTTGGGAGGTTCTGCCGATTTAACCCCTTCAAACTTAACTAACTGGTCAGGCTCAAAAGCAATTACCGCTCAAGATGCGTCAGGAAACTACTTGAGTTACGGCGTTCGTGAATTTGCGATGTCTGCAATGATGAATGGCGTGGCGTTGCATGGAGGCTTTATCCCATACGGCGGTACGTTCTTGATGTTCATGGAGTACGCTCGTAACGCGCTTCGTATGGCAGCACTAATGAAGCAACGCAGTATCTTCGTTTATACCCATGACTCTATCGGTTTGGGGGAAGATGGTCCGACACACCAACCGGTTGAACAAATCGCATCGCTTCGACTTACCCCAAACATGAGCACTTGGCGTCCTTGCGACCAAGTAGAACAACTCTTCGAAATGTTTGGATTTACGGTTGAAAACATCGTTGAAAAATCCCTAGCGGTTCTGGAGAAGTAATATGAGCATGGCACAACGCTTTATTGAAAACCAAAGCCAAGACTGCCTGCGAACTAAGGCTGCAAAAGTAGCCTTAGAGCAAGTCCTAAAAACGCTAACACCTTCTAGCGTGATTGGTATCGGCACAGGTGCAACAGTTGAAGTATTCATTCAACTATTGAAAGAAAGTGGCGCTGAGTTTGCTCACTGCGTATCCAGTTCGGTTCGCTCAAGTCGAGCTTTATCCTCTGCAGGGCTGAATGAGATATCCATATCTGAATGTGGCCGTGTTGATTTCTACATTGATGGCATTGATGAAGGTCTTACAACCGGCATGACCGTGAAAGGTGGTGGTGCAGCACTGGCTCGTGAAAAAGTACTCGCGACGCTTGCGCTAAGCTTCATCACCATCGCAGATAGCGGTCGATTGGTCACTCAACTCGGAAAGTTTCCACTCCCTGTAGAGGTTTTACCTGCCGCACAAACCGCTGTGTTTAATGCCTTACAAAGCCTTGGTGGACACCCGACGTTGCGCCAAGACTGCACCACTGATAACGGCAATATCATTCTCGATGTTGCTCATTTGGACATCGCTGAACCAAAACGATTAGAACTCCAAATTAACGCTATTCCTGGCGTCGTCGAGAACGGTATTTTCGCGCAAAGATCGGCTGATTTCATGGCTTTTTCGAATGCAGAAGGTACGTATTTATTATCAAAGCAACACGTTCAATAGCTGGGATTTATAATCAAAATGAGACCTCGCTTGCAAGTCTATTTACAAGCATGTCAGTAAGGATAATTTAGGAATAAAACATGACGGAAAGCAATTTTTCAGCTCAAACACTGCGCTATTTTGATTCAAATATTGAAACGTTTACGCGTGATCTATCTGAGCTAATTGCTATTCCCTCTGTACGAGATATCAGCAGCTGTTCACCCAATGCTCCTTTTGGTTTACCGATTAGAAACGCATTCGACTTTCTCATTAACTGGGCGAAACGAGAAGGGTTTGAAGTCCGTGATCATGATGGTTATGCCTTGGACATCAGCTTTGGCGAAGGCTTACAAGAAATCGGCATATTGCATCATGTAGATGTGGTAGAAGCAGGTAATTTGGACTCATGGTTAACCCCTGCATTTGAGATGCACCAACAAGGTGATGACTTATTGGGGCGAGGCGTTACCGACAACAAAGGCCCGTTAATGGCCAGTCTGTATATTCTCAAGATGTTTAAAGCGCTTGATGTAACACTCGACAAAAAAATAAGAGTGATCATCGGCGGCGCAGAAGAGACAACTTGGGAATGTGTAGAGCATTATTTTAATCATAACCCTCAACCGGATTATGGTTTCTCTCCAGATGGCGACTTCCCAATCGTTAATGGAGAAAAAGGCATCCTATATGCGTCATTGCAACGAGAATTCCCAACTCACAATGGCCTAGGAACTTGTCAGATCGTAAGCATTGAAAGTGAGCGTGACAGAACATCCACCTGCTATCAATTATCGATTTATCTGACAGGAGAAAAAGCGGCTGAAGTAGCAGCAACATTTGAAACTTCAGCAACGGTCACTCTTGCCAATGTGGCACAAAGTGACAACCACCAACAAAAGGAGTTGTACTGCGTTGAGTTGTCAACGCCGTGGGAGAAATCTCGCAACCCGCATAAGGTCGATAACTGTATGGATCAGTTTGTTCGTCACATGCGACATGTTGAAGGGTTAGACACTAACTCTCGAAATTTAATTGATTTACTAGACGCGTGTTTTAGTGATTCCAATGATGCTTCGAAATTAGGGCTAGCACACCAAGATAATGAAATGGGGTCGACTACATGCTGTGTCTCCTCCATCAATTTGAGTCAACATGGCTACAACTTGGATTTTGATTTTCGGTTTCCTAAAGGACTGACTATCGATCAAGCTCGTACCCAACTCCAGTATGTATCCCAACAATACGGAGTGAGATTGATTGAACACCAGTACTTACCTCTATCTTACCTCTCACCCGAAAGTGAACTTATCCAAGCAATGGGAAAAGCTTATTCCGAAGTTACCAAAATGGACGCTCAATGCTTTAGCAAAGGTGCAGCTTCTTACGCGCGCGCGCTAAACAATGGTGTGGCATTCGGACCTACTTTTCCTGGTGATGTGACTCGTGTCCATGAGCCCAATGAAAGGCTCAGCCTCGAGTCATTAAAAAGAGCAATAACAATATACGTGAAAGTTCTCATATCACTTTAGGAGTAAATTATGAGAGATAAGGTTCAAGCACTTGCTGGAGGTATGATGGTATCCATCATCGTACTGGTTATCGCAGGTATATTTATTGGTGTAGGCGCTGGTGTTGTAAACCAAATGTCTGCTACCGACTCTGTTATTTGGGCATTCTTTAAGCTGATGTTAGATCTTGGCTTGATGGTCATGCGCAATCTACCGCCTTTCTTTGCGATTGGTCTAGCGTTCGCGCTGGCGAAATCTGAAAAAGGTTGGGCAGCCTTCACTGGCTTTACCATGTTCATGTGTTTCAACGTCGCTATCGGATCGATCGCTGCATTTCACGGATGGACTCAAGAAACTACAAGCGTTGCGTCATTAATGAATGATGCTGGCTACGACAAAGTAGCAGCGCAAAACTTCAACTCTTTATGGGGTGAGTCTTTAGGTATCTTCGCTTACAACATGGGGATCTTTAGCGGTATTCTTGTTGGTTGTATTACGGCTTGGATCCACAACCGTTACTACAAATTCGAAATGCCTGCACTCTTGAGCTTCTTCTCAGGCCCTCGTGCCGTAGTGATTTTTGCTTACTTCGCTATCATGCCTATCGCGCTGTTTGTTTACTACGCTTGGCCACCGATCGCTGGGGCACTGCAGTCCATCACTACCTTGATTACTAGCTCAGGTATTTTTGGCTCTTTCCTATTTGGCGTATTTGACAAAGGCTTATTGCCATTTGGCTTACATCACCTTATCGCCTTCCCTATTGAATACACTCGTGTTGGTGGCGTAATGGAGATTGATGGTGTTGTTTACGAAGGTGTTCGTAACATCATGAATGGCCAAATGAGTTCACCAGAGGCGACGAGCTACATTACACATAACTTTACCAGTGGCCGTATTCCAATCCAAATTGGTGGCCTAACGGGTGCTGCTTATGCAATGTACGTAACAGCAAAAACAGCCAATCGTAAAAAGGTAGCCGCTATCATGGTGCCTGCAGTATTTACGGCTGCTGTTATCGGTATTACCGAGCCACTAGAATATACCTTCCTATTCGTCCAACCATTCCTATTCTTTGCAGTACATGTTCCGCTAAATGGTCTTGCTTATGTGATCACCGAAATGATGGGTGTTTCAATTCACGGAAATCAGCTGCTATTTATGGTGCCTAACCTACTACAACCTGAAAAGGTTCATGCTTGGGCTCTATTGTGGATTATCCCACTATACTTCGCGATTTACTTCTACACATTCAAGTTCTTCATCCTAAAGTTTGATTCAAAAACTCCAGGTCGCGAAGAAGAAGATGGTGATATCGCCCTGTATTCAAAAGAAGACTTTAAAAAGAAAAAGGATCAGACCTCAAAAGGACTGCCTGTTGAAATCATTAAGGCGCTGGGTGGAGCTGACAACATTGAGAACGTGACAAACTGTGCAACTCGACTGCGTGTTTCGCTGCATGACGAATCACTAACGGCAAGCGATAAAGTTTGGAAACAACAGCTCAACGCAATTGGTGTCGTCAGAATGAATAAAGGCATTCAAGTGATATATGGAGCCAACGTTATTACGATTGCCTCTGGTATCAAAGAAGCCCTTGGTGTCGACTCTTAGCTAAGCGCAACTTCCGTAACCCTACTGTTACGAATCTATAGAAACCAATAACTGACAATTCCTCCTGTGACTACAAGTCACAGGAAGGGATTCGTGCACCTGAAATATGGGAAATATAAAAATGAAAGCAATGACAAAACATGCAGTTACTTTACTTGCTCTTTGTGTTTCTGGCGTCCTACACGCAAACGAAAATACAACATCAAGCTGGTCTGAGCGCAACCCGATCGTCTTCTGGGGAGATAGAGCCAATGAGGACTGGAGCTATGTCGATGGTCTAGACGAAAGTCAAAAAAGCTTTTCAGAAAAACTCAAACGCTTGGATATTGATGACAGTGGTGACTGGAAAGTCTCATTTAGCGGTAATGTAAAAGCCGCAGTCGATAACCGTTGGAATCACATGTACGACGGAGAAAACCGCAAGAAAAATGAACTGCGTACTCGCATGCAATTCTCCACCGATGTGACTTACCAAGACTGGATGCGTGTATTTGGTGAAATTCGAACCAACTACACTAACCTCGATAGTCCGGGTCCAGTAGACGATGCCGGTACTGACTTCCACCAGTTGTTTACCGAATTCAAATTACTCGATGACGGTGAGCAATACCTAAGTACCCGCCTTGGTCGCCAAGAAATATACTTAAATGAATGGCAAATGATGAACCGTGAACCAACGCCAGTTCAATCAAGTTGGAATGCAGCCAGCGCAAAATACAGCGTAGCAGGCATCAATTTTGACGCATACTACGGCGAGGAAGTATTCCCTCTCTACAAAGATGGCAGCTTCGGTGGTAACTGGGATGATAAAACCAATGGCAAAAAATCGACCGGCTTATTCGCTAATTGGAGAACTGACTTCGGGGCAATGCAAGCCTACATAATGAGTAATAAACTCACCAATGAAAGCTTTGTTAATGCACCAGACGGTGACGTCGACATTCAAGTTTTAGGCTTACATGCCCATGACTTTGTGAGTGAAGGGTTTGGTTACATGCTCGACGGTGTTTACCAATTTGGTGATCATGCAGGTAAAGATATCTCAGCCTACATGGCTTATGCCGATTTGAACTACAACTGGAAAGCAGACTGGAACTATCGCTTAGGTCTGAACCTACATTATGCATCAGGTTCAGATAAAGACAGCGACAAAGTGAACACGTTTAACCCTTTGTGGACAGGTGACCCACTGGGTTTCGCGCATGACGGCGCTTACGGCAACGCAATGCAGGTCGGTTCTTACACTGTGATTGAGTATCAGCCGAAACAATCCATCATCGCTGGCTTTATGTCGACATGGCGTGCCAACACAGATGATGCAATCTACACACTCAACCAAGATGTATTATTTGGTGCAGAGTCTGACGAAAAATACGCTTACACCCAGTTCTATCTGCAATTCCATAATTACATCACAGGCAACTTAAAGTCTGAGTTAAATATGTACTACGCATTAGATAGCGACTACACACGTGACGTAGTCGGCAGTAGCAGTGATGACATTTCCCGTGTTGAAATCGCACTGATCTATAACTTCTAACACTGCTTATCAGGTTAGTATGTTACTAAATGAATTCGCCCAGCTGTGCTGGGCGAATTTTTTAGATCATCATATTTCAGTTAATTGAATTACTCATCCGGCTGCTTGGTTCGAAGATCCACATATGGCCAGTAATGGTGCCCGACTCGAATCAAAAGTGTTGCTGCTGCTAAGATAAACGCTGCAACAGACAACCAAACGATCAGCACTGCATCTAACTCTTTCATGCCTAAAGTGATGTAGCGAGCAATCGCCATCATCGCGATGTAAATCGGATACCGAACCGGAATCTTACCGTTCATCACAAACTGCTGAACCATCGCCAACACTTCTAAATAGATGAACATCAGTAGAATATCGGTCAATTGCACTCGACGTTCAGCAAAAACATGCATGAACTCTTCGACCATCGCAAACAAGGTCGCGAGCGTGATCGCCACCAGCAATACCGCTTCCATAATGTGAAATACTTTTAAAAACGGCTTACTAAAAGATTTAGGTAAGTGAGAAGGCATAGTCACTCTTAAAAAAATAATTAATCCAGTCTCTACATTAGCATGCGCTCTAGAGAAGCGACGAATACAAAAATTGCCCCACATTCACTGCAGAGCCATTTGTTTGTCTTTTACTTAGCGACTTCTAGTGACTAATTAGCCTTACAACAGAATCAGGTACGTTAAGAACACCACACATAGCCCGTAGATCAATGGGTGCACTTCTTTGCGCTTACCTGCAACAACCATTGTGAATGCGTAGCTGATGAAACCCATCGCCATACCGTTCGCTGGTGAGAAGCTCAGTACAGTGAACATGATGGTGAAGAAAGCTGCAATACGTGACTCTTTCTTTTCCCAGTTAATCTGACCAAGACGACCCACCATGTAGATGCCTACCACAACCATCGCAGGCGCGACCATTGCCGCTGAGAAAATAGAGAAGATTGGGTATAGGAATAGAGACACTAGGAATAAGCCAGCCACCATGACTGCCGCTAAACCTGTTTTCGCACCTTGAGAAGAGGCAATACCCGATTCAGAGAAAGCAGTAATCGATGTGGTACCTAGAATTGAACCAATCACAGTACCGCCCGCATCAGCCACTAGCGCCGATTTTGCATTCGGCACTTTACCGTCTTTGTCGATGATACCTGCATCACGGCCAACACCCACAATCGTGCTCAATCCATCGAAGAAATCGACAATCAAGAAGATAAGTACGATGAACAACAAATCGAACATTTTCTCAGGCGTAAAAGCTGAGAAGTCAAAGATAGCGCCAAAGCTGCCTGCCATACTTGGTGGCATTGAAACGAATTGGTCAGGGATTGGGGCGTTTGATGTGCCCATGAATACATCAGCAAGAATGGTCAGTACGATAGCTGAAACAAACGAGATAAACGTGGCCAACTTAATATCACGAACCATACAGCCCAATGCGATGAAGATGCTCACATAAGCGATGATCACTTTTGGATCGGAAATGTCACCTAAACCAACCAGTACGAACGGGTTAGAAACGATGATACCCGCATTCTTAAGGCCTAAGAAAGCAATGAACAAGCCGAGAGACACAGTAATCGCCAGCTTCAAATCTTCAGGAATCGATTCAATCATCGACTTACGGATATTAGTCAATGAGAAGGCAAGATAAAGAATACCCGATAGGAAGATGCCAAATAATGCTTCATTCCAAAGTACCGCCACTGAACCACTTAACAATAAACCTTTGAAGAAGCCATTCATGCTCATGCCAGGTGCTAGCATGACTGGATAGTTACCCCAAATGCCCATGATAAGCGTTGCAATAGCAGCAGAAAGAGCGGTCGCCGTAAAGACTGCACCTTTGTCCATTCCCGGAATGCCACCCAAAATTGCTGGATTAACCGCCAAGATATAACTCATCGCTAAGAAGGTAATAAAACCTGCGTATAGCTCAGTGCTGATCGTGGTCTTTCTCTCTGAGAGTTTGAACATGGTGTCAAGTGAGCCAGATGTCTTCTGGGCTTTCAGGGTGGAGTCGGTATTCACAACAAAACCTATGTATTAAATTAAGAAATTTGAGATTCAAATGCTGTGAGAATAGAGGGATCTCTACACTAAAAACTGTAGTCACCAAGGTAGGCTCGGTAGTAGAAACATTTGATCCATTTCATCAAACATATACAGCATTTAATCGTTTGCGCGGATTGTAAGGATTGAGATTAAAACTTCAACAAATTTTGTTCAGATCACATAAAAAACTGAACATGATCAGTCATTACATTTATAGGAAGATCAGACAAAGGATCATTTGAGAATAAATAACGATCAAGCCAGTTGTTCTCAATCATCTAAATATGCTACTCTTCGCCTCCATTTTTCTGACCTAATTTTCACCAGTTGTCTCTATTAGTTTTACTTGTTATCCCTTTTTAGATGCAACCATCGGAACAAAAATTAGAGTCAGTGCTATCTTTTATAGTGTCGGTTTATCGCCCTCACTCAATCCAACCAACAGTGGAAATATACAGATGGGCAAAGGTACTCTTTACATCGTATCTGCACCTAGTGGCGCAGGTAAGTCGAGCTTGATCTCAGCAATGCTAGAAACCAATCCAACCTACGCAATGAAGGTATCTGTTTCACACACCACTCGCGGTATGCGCCCTGGTGAAGAAAATGGTGTTCACTACCACTTCGTAGAGAAGCATCATTTTGAAGACCTTATTAATAAAGGTGAATTCCTAGAGTACGCTGAAGTTTTCGGCAACTACTACGGTACTTCACGCGTTTGGATTGAAGAAAACCTAGACCGCGGTATCGATGTATTCCTAGATATCGACTGGCAAGGTGCTCGTCAAATCCGTGAACAAATGCCTCAAGCGAAGAGTGTCTTCATTCTTCCACCATCAAATGGTGAGCTAGAGCGTCGTTTAAATGTTCGCGGCCAAGACAGCGACGAAGTTATTGCAAAACGCATGAGCGAAGCAAAATCAGAAATTTCTCACTATGCAGAATATGATTATGTGATCGTGAATGATGACTTTGATGCAGCCCTAATGGACTTCAGAGCTATCATTCGTGCGGAGCGCTTAAAAGAAGATAAGCAAGCAGCGAAATACAGCGGCATGCTTACAGCACTACTAGCGGAATAATCTCTGATACCAATCGTAGTAAACAACTGGTCATTCTAGCTTGTGAAAAAGCCTGATAACGTCGTTATAATTTTTGATTATAGAACAGCTACTTATCGAAACTCTTTGTCGATTAGAGCTGCCTTGTTCTCAAACTTTTTTCCGGCGCTATCTCTGAGCACTTATTTACTGTGATTGGTATAACTGGATTTTCCATTGAGATAAGTATACGGTGAACTAGAAAGTCTCTAGTTAAACTTGTATACTTTCTCGTCATCAAAAATTTATTAGTTAATTACTATTTGGAGTCCTCATGGCACGCGTAACTGTTCAAGACGCTGTTGAAAAAGTTGGCAACCGTTTCGACCTAGTTCTTATTGCGGCTCGCCGCGCACGTCAAATGCAAACTGGCGGCAAAGATTCACTAGTGCCTGAAGAAAACGATAAGCCAACGGTTATCGCTCTTCGCGAAATCGAAGAAGGTCTTATCACTAAAGACGTACTAGATGCTCGTGAGCGTCAAGAGCAACAAGAGCAAGAAGCGGCTGAGCTTGCAGCAGTAAGCAGCATCGCTCACACTCGATAGCTCATATTCGCTGATAGAATCAACGTCATTCGAACTAATTAACCTTCCGGGCCTTTAATTTGTATCTATTCGATAGC
Source organism: Vibrio sp. 10N.247.310.24 (assembly GCF_041467175.1). Lineage (NCBI taxonomy): Bacteria > Pseudomonadati > Pseudomonadota > Gammaproteobacteria > Vibrionales > Vibrionaceae > Vibrio > Vibrio sp. 10N.247.310.24. Next base: position 30,854 of record NZ_JBFSUD010000012.1, on the reverse strand, counting down.
CTCAAAGACGTTGCCCAAGAATACCTAACAGAGCCTCAAGTTGAGGCTCTGCGTCAATCTTATGTGGTAGCGAGAGACGCCCATGAAGGGCAAACCCGTTCAACGGGTGAACCATACATTATCCACCCTGTAGCTGTTTCAAGAATCCTGGCAGAAATGCGTCTGGATATCGAAACTCTGCAAGCAGCCTTACTCCACGATGTAATTGAAGATACTGAAGTTACAAAAGAGGAGCTAGAAGCTCAATTCGGCAATACCGTTGCTGAGCTGGTTGATGGTGTATCTAAGCTGGATAAGCTTAAATTTCGTGATCGCAAAGAAGCGCAAGCAGAGAACTTCCGTAAGATGGTTCTCGCGATGGTGCAAGACATCCGCGTTATCTTGATCAAATTAGCTGACCGTACTCACAACATGCGTACGCTTGGGGCACTTCGTCCTGATAAGAAGCGTCGTATTGCTCGTGAAACCCTAGAGATTTATTCTCCGCTAGCTCATCGTCTTGGTATTCATAACATCAAGACAGAACTAGAAGAGCTGGGCTTCGAAGCCCTTTATCCTAACCGTTATCGCGTCCTGAAAAACGTAGTGAAAGCTGCGCGTGGTAACCGTAAAGAGATGATCCAACGTATCCATAGCGAAATCGAAGGCCGCCTTGAAGAAGTCGGTTTACCTGCTCGCGTACTTGGTCGTGAAAAGAACCTGTTCTCCATCTATAACAAGATGAAAACCAAAGAACAGCGCTTCCACACCATTATGGACATCTACGCTTTCCGCGTGGTGGTTGATACACCAGATACTTGCTATCGCGTACTTGGTCAGGCCCACAGCCTGTACAAGCCTCGTCCTGGCCGCATGAAAGACTATATTGCGGTACCGAAAGCCAACGGCTACCAATCTCTGCACACGTCAATGATCGGCCCTCACGGGGTGCCAGTTGAGGTCCAGATCCGTACTGAAGATATGGAGCAGATGGCAGATAAAGGTGTCGCGGCGCACTGGTCTTACAAAGGCAATGGCTCACGCAGTAGCAACGGGACAACCGCACAGGTTAAAGCACAACGTTGGATGCAGAGCTTACTTGAGCTGCAACAAAGCGCAGGTAACTCATTCGAATTCATTGAAAACGTTAAATCTGATCTGTTCCCAGATGAGATCTTCGTATTCACGCCGAAAGGTCGCATTGTCGAACTTCCAGCAGGCGCAACAGCAGTCGATTTTGCTTACGCGGTACATACCGACGTCGGCAACATGTGTGTCGGTGCTCGTGTAGACATGAACCCTTACCCACTCAGCAAATCGCTGAAGAATGGCCAAACTATTGAGATCATCAGTGCTCCGGGCGCACGTCCGAATGCAGCATGGCTCAACTACGTAGTGACCTCACGTGCGCGTACGAAGATCCGTCAGGTCCTGAAAACGATGCGTCGTGAAGAGTCGATTACCCTTGGCCGTCGCCTACTGAACCATGCACTTGGTGAACACTCTATTGCCGATGTCGGTCAAGAGAATATCGAACATGTATTGTCTGATCTACGTCTCGATAACATTGAAGACTTGCTAGCATCGATTGGTCTTGGTGAACTGATGAGTATCGTTATTGCTCGTCGTTTATTGGGCGATGCTGACGAACTGACTGAAGTGGCAAACAACAGCGATACACCTAGGAAGAAATTACCTATCCGTGGTGCTGAAGGCCTATTACTGACGTTCGCTAACTGTTGTCACCCGATTCCAGATGATCACATTATTGCTCATGTATCTCCAGGTCGTGGTCTTGTGGTACACCGAGAAACGTGTCCAAACGTTCGTGGTTACCAGAAAGAACCGGATAAATACATGGCGGTTGAATGGTCTGACGATTACAACCAAGAGTTCACTGCTGAACTCCAGGTCGAATTGCAGAACCATCAAGGTGCACTGGCTGAGTTAACTAACGTTATCTCGAAAACAGGCTCGAACATTCACGGTATCTCAACCGAAGAACGTGACGGACGCTTGTACACAGTGACTATCTTGTTGACCACGAAAGATCGTGTTCATTTAGCGAGTATTATGAAGAAGCTACGTGTGATGCCACACGCGCTCAAAGTAAGACGTCGCAAGAACTAACGTTCGAACTTATTGGCAACTTTGCTAAGAATTGAAATCCCCTTAATGCTTTATCGTTTAAGGGGATTTTTTATAACTGAATCCTCGAATTTATCTGACTCCATTCCTGCCTGTACAAAAATCCAGTAAAATGCTTGAATAGATTATCTCTCTTACGTTTATGAGCCTTGTTATGTCACAGCTTTTATCTGCTATCCCTCTCAACTCTTTATCTGGAGTCGGCGCAAAAGTCGCCGAGAAACTGGAAAAGGTTGGGCTTAACAATGTACAAGACCTGCTATTTCATCTGCCTTTGCGCTATGAAGATAGAACTCGTATCTATCCCATCGTAAAGCTGCATGCCGGACTGTGGGCTGCAGTGCAAGGCAAGGTGATGCATGTTGATACCATTTTCGGTAAACGTAAGATGCTCGCAGTAAAGATCAGCGATGGTAACGGCACGATTACTCTGCGATTTTTCAACTTTACTGCAGGAATGAAGAATAACTTTGCCGAAGGCAAACAAGTGCATGCTTATGGTGAGATCAAGCGCGGCAATATGGGGCTTGAGATTGTTCACCCTGACTACAAATTCTTTGCTCCTAGGCAACAACCAGACATTGAAGCCAACCTGACTCCAGTGTATCCAACCACTGAAGGGCTAAGACAAGTCACGCTGCGTAACCTCACTGACCAAGCCTTAGAGCTGATCGACAAGGCCGCGGTTAACGAGCTTCTCCCATCAGGTTTATACGACCACCAAATTACCCTCGCACAAGCACTGCATACCATTCACAGACCACCTCCGGGAATTGACCTAGAGCTGTTTGATGAAGGCAAGCACCCTGCGCAACTGCGCCTAATTATGGAAGAGTTACTGGCTCAAAACCTGTCGATGTTGTCTGTTCGTAGCAAAGGGCAGCAAGACAAGGCAATGCCTTTTCCTCCAGTAAACACTCTTAAAGATAGGCTACTGGCTCAGCTGCCGTTTTCACCAACCAATGCCCAAACACGAGTGACCAAAGAGATCGAAGCTGACTTGGAAAAGCCGCACCCTATGATGCGTTTAGTGCAAGGTGATGTGGGCTCTGGTAAAACCTTAGTCGCTGCACTCGCGGCGGTTCGCGCACTCGAACACGGTCAACAAGTAGCACTGATGGCACCCACTGAACTACTCGCGGAACAACACGCGATTAACTTTGCCAACTGGTTTGAGGCAATGGATATTCAAGTTGGATGGCTAGCAGGTAAGCTCAAAGGCAAAGCTCGTGAAACTGAACTAACACGTATTGCCAGCGGCGAAGCGCAAATGGTGGTGGGAACTCATGCGCTATTTCAAGAGCATGTCGAATTCAAAAACCTTGGCTTAGTGATCATTGATGAGCAACACCGGTTTGGTGTCCACCAGCGACTAGAGCTGCGTGAGAAAGGCGCTAAGCAAGGTTATTACCCTCACCAATTGGTGATGACGGCAACACCGATTCCACGAACATTAGCGATGACGGCCTATGCAGACCTCGAAACCTCAATTATTGATGAACTACCTCCGGGGCGAACACCAATTCAAACCGTGGCGATACCAGATACCAAACGTGATGACATTGTTGAGCGCGTACGTAATGCGTGTCTCAATGAAGGTAAACAAGCCTACTGGGTGTGTACGTTGATTGATGAATCGGAAGTACTAGAAGCTCAAGCTGCAGCGGATACGGCAGAAGAGCTGCAACGCAAACTGCCCGACGTAAAAATTGGTTTGGTTCATGGCCGAATGAAACCCGCAGAGAAACAAGCGGTGATGCAGGAATTCAAAGAGAATAAACTGCACCTGTTGGTTGCTACAACCGTGATTGAAGTAGGTGTAGATGTACCGAATTCGAGCTTAATGATCATCGAGAACCCAGAGCGTCTTGGTCTAGCGCAACTGCACCAACTGCGTGGCCGTGTTGGCCGAGGTTCGGTCGCAAGCCATTGTGTACTGTTGTACCACTCCCCACTATCTAAAACCGCTCAGAAGCGCTTAGGGGTACTTCGTGAAAGTAACGATGGCTTTGTTATTGCTCAGCGTGATTTAGAGATTCGTGGCCCCGGTGAACTACTTGGTACCAAACAAACAGGCTTGGCTGATTTCAAAATTGCCGACTTAGTCCGTGACCAACGTTTGATACCTGAAGTGCAGCGTATCGCGCGTCATATTCACGATAGCTACCCAGACAACGCCAAGGCGATCATCAACCGCTGGCTGGGTGAACGCGATGTGTATTCTAAGGCGTAATTCGCCCTCATATCTTGCTTAAAACGTAAAAAGGCTTCTACAAGGAAGCCTTTTTCGTGCGTATAGCCTAAGGTTTCACAGGGAAACTGATCTGCGCTTTTAAGCCCCCCTCACTGCGGTTATTCACCACCACCGCACCTTGGTGTTGGCTGACAATACGTTTCACGATCGCCAAGCCTAAACCTGTCCCTTCACTACCACGAGCCGTGTCACCACGAGTAAACGGTTCAAACAGCTTCCCGATCTGGTCTTGTGGAATACCCGGACCATTATCTTCTACCGTTACCCAAGCCAGTTTGTTATCTGCTGTCATGCCAGTCGATACTTTGACCCAACCATTACCGTAGCGCAGCGCGTTCACCACCAAATTACTCACCGCACGCTTCATCGCGATCGGGTTACCCAACGCAGGTTTCATGGTTTCTGGAATATCGGTTTCAATCTGAACCTCATAGCCTCCTTCAGAGCTAGAGACCTCACGCGCAATATCATCGACAAATACCGCCTGGAATGAGTCTCGATCCACAGGCTTTAGGTAATCCATAAACTGACTGATGATCTCATTACACTCTTCAGTATCACTGATGATCCCTTCCGCTAGATAACTATCTTCTGGCGACATCATCTCAGTCGCCAAGCGAATACGCGTGAGTGGTGTACGCAGATCGTGGCTGATACCCGCCATGAGTAGGGCTCTATCTTCTTCGAGTTCTTGAATGCCTTTCGACATCTGATTAAAGGCTCGAGTTACCGAGCGAATCTCTTGTGCACCTTGTACTGGTAAGGGCGGTGGAATATCACCTCGCCCAACACCTTGCGCGGCTTTCTCTAGGGCTATCAACGGCCGATTTTGCAAGCGGATAAACAGCCACCCACCAGCAACTATCAACAACGCCATGATCAGGCTGTTACGAAATAGAGGCGCAAAGTCTTCTTCTTGGAGCTCAGACAGGGGAATACGAATCAAGGAGTTAGGCAACTGCGCAATGTCCATCCACAACACGTAACTTTCTTTGCCCAAAACCAATCGCACTTCGGTCTCAGAGCCGAGCTCTTTGGTCATCTCCTCACTCATCAGGTCTATCGCGACCGCATGGTAGTACTCGCCCGACGCTTCACTGTCCTTGGCATGAACGGTCACCCCGAGCTGCTCAAGTACACGCTGACGCAGTGGCGCATCAATCTCGATATCACTGCCTTGGTCCAATACTAGGTTTAGTTCGTGAGCCAAAATCTTATTAAACTGCTGCAAACTCGGCATCAATGCATAATTGAACACCGCGTAATAAGAAAAGATTTGGCTAGCAACCAATAGGGTTAAGAAGAGCACTATCGACTGAGTAAAGGAGCTACGTATGCGCATAGAAGACCTAAAGTGAGGGATGATAAAGGAATATAGTGGGAACTATAGCTGTAATACCAATCACAGTAAGTAAATGATCATAAATAGCGCCGGAAAAAGGCTTGAGAACAAGGCTGCAATTTTTGATAAGTAGTTATTCTACAATCAAAATTTCTAACGAAGTTATCGAGCGTTTTAACAAGCTAGGATGAGCAGTTATTTACTACGATTGGTATCTCTCATTGTGCTGAATACAAAACGGGCCATCGCATATTAATGAGATGACCCGTAAATAATAAATTCTGAATCACAGAACGAGCAAAGCTAGATTACACAGCTTTGCCATCTGGAACGAATACATAACCCAAGCCCCACACCGTTTGGATATAACGAGGTTTACTTGGATCTTCTTCTACTAGACGACGCAAACGCGAAATCTGGACATCGATAGAACGTTCCATCGCTGAATACTCACGGCCACGAGCCATGTTCATCAGCTTATCGCGAGACATTGGCTCACGAGCGTTAGTGACCAGTGACTTCAGAACCGCAAATTCACCTGAGGTAAGAGGCATAGGCTCTTCACCGCGGAACATTTCACGTGTACCTAGGTTTAGGCGGAACTCACCAAACTCAACCACAGACTCTTCTGTGCTTGGCGCGCCCGGTGCTTCAATCACTTGGCGACGCATTACCGCTTTGATACGAGCAAGCAGTTCACGTGGATTAAATGGTTTTGGCAGGTAATCATCAGCACCCACTTCCAAACCCACAATGCGATCCACTTCGTCACCCTTTGCCGTCAGCATCAGGATTGGTAGCGAGTTGTTTGCGTTTCTTAGACGACGACAGATAGAAAGACCGTCTTCGCCCGGCAACATTAAATCCAATACCATCAAGTGAAAGTTTTCACGGGTTAACAGGCGGTCCATCTGCTCACTGTTTGCCACGCTACGCACTTGAAAGCCTTGCTCTGACAGATAGCGTTCTAGCAGTGCACGTAAACGAGCATCGTCATCGACCACTAAAATTTTGTAGTTTTCTTGCATGTAATGGTTCCACCTATTAAAGCTTAAACCTAAGGTTAAGCATTCTTGGTAAATTGTATATTGGTATAAGACATTAAAAATGTAACATTATTGAGGGAAAAGTCGCCTAAATAATTGTTAACGTATGTTGCCTTTCTATATATTCTATCTTAGATCATCATTTCATTAAGTCAGATTTATGAAAACCAAACTTATCACCCGCGAAGGTTATAACAAGCTCAAAGCAGAACATGACCACTTATGGCACGAGAAGCGTCCAGAAATAACCAAAATAGTCACATGGGCTGCAAGCCTTGGAGATCGTTCAGAAAACGCAGATTACACCTTCAATAAGCGTTTGCTTCGTCAGATTGATCGCCGAGTGCGTTTCCTACGCAAATTCCTACCAGATGTCACTATCGTGGATTACTCGCCACAACAAGAAGGTAAGGTATTTTTCGGTGCTTGGGTCGAGATTGAGAATGATGATGGGGAAATTAAGAAGTTTCGCATTGTCGGTCCTGAAGAGATCTACGGCGATGCTAAAGGCTATATCTCTATAGATTCACCAATGGCTAGAGCTCTGCTCAAGAAAGAAGTGGATGACGAGTTTACGGTAACCACACCGGAAGGCGACAAAGAGTGGTTCATTAACGCGATTCACTACGTAGAAAATTAACCGCCCCGTCCTCTGACTTGCCAACGGCAGAAGCTAAAGCACACGCTCTAAAATCACAAACGCTAGATAAAAGAAAACCCCGCTAGGCTTTCGCCTGACGGGGTTAAGTCTCTATCGCAGCAATCCGGCTACTGTTTATCTCTTCGAGATAAGGTGCTCCCTGCATCTTTCCTTGATAGTGGCTAAATCCTTTAACCAATTTCCTTTTTGTTCATCGCCATCCTAGCGGTGTCCATTCTAGCCTGTCATCCTGACTGGCGAATCTCATCCAGAGATTATCACTTCCTTGCTGACCACTCATCCTAAGTAATCAAATCTTCATCCTGAAGATACCTAGTCCGTTAGGCTTTTTCCTGTTCCTGCCAACTCCCTGTCGACAAGTTAAATATTACGGTATTTGGGCGAGTTTCCTAGACAGTCCCAAAAAACATTTCAGGTGAGAAATACGCCCACAAACACACAAACAAATAAAATCAGTAACTTAGGTTTATTTTAAGACGATTTCATCGATTTAAAGTGACTTAGTCGCACACCACGTGTGAGAGATCTCGCACAAACTGGGTATCAGAAACGGAAATTGGACTTCTGACAGGATAATTACACAGTCAAAGCTAGAAAAAGCGTACGCTCACCCCCATGTATTTGTCATGATATTAAATAAGAGATTCATCGGATGAGCCAAGCTATCTGTCGACTGATTGCTGAAGAACTGAATGTTCGTTCAGAGCAAGTCACCGCCGCAGTAAACCTAATTGACGACGGTAATACCGTTCCCTTTATTGCCCGCTACCGTAAAGAAGTCACGGGTGGCTTAGACGATACCCAACTACGTAACCTTGACAGTCGCCTTTCATACCTTCGCGAACTAGACGATCGTCGCCAAACGATCCTGAAATCGATTCAAGACCAAGGCAAACTCACGCCAGAACTGGAGCGTGATATCACTCAAGCCGACAGCAAGACGCGCCTTGAAGATTTATACCTGCCATACAAACCAAAGCGTCGTACCAAAGGTCAAATCGCAATCGAAGCAGGCTTAGAGCCACTTGCCGATACACTTTGGAATGAACCACAGCACGATCCTGAAACCGAAGCCGCTAACTTCATCAGCAGCGATAAAGGCATTGCTGATACTAAAGCCGCACTCGATGGGGCACGTGCAATCGTGATGGAGCGTATTGCAGAAGACGCAAACCTACTTGAAAAAATTCGCCAACATCTAACGCGTAACTCAGAACTCGTTTCACGTGTCGTGGCAGGGAAAGAGCAAGCAGGCGAGAAATTCAAAGACTATTTCGAACACAACGAAACACTCAACAAAGTGCCTTCTCACCGTGCGCTTGCTATGTTGCGAGGCCGAAATGAAGGCTTCCTAACGCTGGCAATGAATGCAGACCCTGAACAAGAAGAAGGTGTACGCGGTTCATACTGCGAAAGCATCATCTCTGATCACTACGGTATTACCCTAAGCAGCGCTCCTGCGGATGCATGGCGTAAACAAGTGATTAGCTGGGCATGGCGTATCAAGGTTTCTATGCACATGGAAACTGAGCTGATGGGCGCGATGAAAGAACGCGGTGAAATCGAAGCGATTGAAGTGTTCGCAACCAACCTTAAAGACTTGTTGATGGCGGCGCCTGCTGGCCCTCGAGCAACTTTGGGCTTAGATCCGGGTTTACGTACTGGTTCGAAAATCGCCGTGGTGGATTCAACCGGTAAGGTTCTAGCAACAGAAACCATTTACCCTCACCCACCACAGAAGCAATACGACAAATCTGCACACGTGGTTGAGCAGATGGTTCGCCAGTTCAATGTTGATTTGATTGCGATTGGTAATGGTACCGCTTCACGCGAAACAGACAGCTTTGTTGCTGATGTGATTAAGCGTGGCAACCTAACAGCACAGAAAATCATTGTCAGCGAAGCCGGCGCATCGGTTTACTCTGCTTCTGAGCTAGCGGCAAAAGAATTCCCGAACATGGATGTCTCGATTCGTGGTGCGGTGTCTATTGCGCGTCGTCTACAAGACCCACTAGCAGAGCTTGTGAAGATTGACCCTAAATCGATCGGTGTGGGCCAATACCAACACGATGTGAGCCAAACCATGCTTGCTAAGCGCCTAGATGCGATTGTCGAAGACTGTGTAAACGCCGTTGGTGTTGATGTGAATACCGCTTCTGCCGCGCTTCTGACTCGTGTCGCTGGTCTTTCTAGCACCATCGCTCAAAACATCGTCGACTTCCGTGATGAGAATGGTCGTTTCGAAGCGCGTACTACCTTGAAAAAAGTCGCTCGTTTAGGGCCAAAAGCCTTTGAACAATGTGCTGGCTTCCTACGTATCATGGATGGTAAGAACCCGCTAGACGCATCATCGGTTCACCCAGAAGCTTACCCATTGGTGAAAACCATCGCCGAGAAAAACCACAAAGACATCAAATCTCTGGTAGGTAACACAGACTTCTTACGTGGCTTACATGCGGTTGATTACACTAATGAGAATTTTGGTGTACCGACAGTAACCGACATCATCAAAGAGCTGGATAAACCGGGGCGAGATCCTCGTCCTGAGTTCAAGACGGCAACGTTCGCCGATGGCGTAAATAGCATGTCTGACTTAGAACCCGGTATGATCTTAGAAGGCGTGGTTTCAAACGTGGCTAACTTCGGTGCGTTCGTAGATATTGGTGTTCACCAAGACGGCTTGGTACACATTTCAGCACTGACCGATCGCTTTGTCTCTGACCCACGAGAAGTGGTGAAAGCGGGTGATATCGTGAAAGTGAAGGTCATGGAAGTGGATGTTCAGCGTAAACGTATTGCACTAAGCATGCGCATGAAAGATGAGCCTGGACAAGATAACCGCGCACAACGTTCAAGTGCACCTCGCACACAAAACCGCCCGAACCAAAACTCACAAGGTGGACAACGCCGTCGTGAGGAACCACAACAAAACGCGGCGATGGGTGGTGCATTCGCTGCTGCTTTTGCAAAAGCGAAAAAGTAATCCGTTAACTCGTCTGCAAAACAGATATGCTTAAAACAGAAAACCTGCATCCCTTAGGGGTATGCAGGTTTTTTTATTATGTGTTCAAAAAAGACATCGAAGCTTAGCTGTATTCTGCGTGTTCTAAACACAACACGATCATGCTACAAAACAACCAGCATTCCTGATGGAGCATGAGGCGCAACAGCATGACCATAATGATATTTTATGACCTTACGTCGCTTCTCCATCTGTCCCTCTTGAATCGCCGCATCTAAAACATGCTTTGGCAGGCGGAAACGCATGGTATAGCCCTTTCCTTGATCAGCACTGTATGTTCTCAGTGCCAATAAGCTGAACAACCTATCAAAAGGATCTTGTGGCTCTTCTTGGCTAATCGAATTGGCCTCTGACTCGTTCTCCATTTCATAACCTGGATGGTCTGAAGGATCCCAAGCCGACTGCTGCCTTCGCTTATCGTCCGGTTTTACCTTTCGCTCTGCATTGGTTTTCGCCAATGCTACGGCGGGAGCGACAGGTTCTCGAACTCTATTATCACGCGCAACTTGCTCTGTTTGCACATTAACGGATGGGGCGATCAGTGGCACACTCACTGCAGTTGCAGGTGACACAATCATCGCGAACTCCTCAAGAATCGCCCATCGTTATTGCTATAACGCTGTTGCACTGTGAGTCAGCACAACAGGCATAGCCCAACTTACCGCAATCAGCTCAGGAGAGAGTTAGGTCTGAGTATCATGCTGTGCATTGGTGTTATACCAATCGTAGTAAATAACTGCTCATCCTAGCTTGTTAAAATGCTCGATAACGGCGTTAGAACTTTTGATTGTAGAATAACTACTTATCAAAACTACTTGTCAAAAAAAAGCAGCCTTGTTCTCAAGCCTTTTTCCTACGCTATTTTTGAACACTTACAGTGATTGGTATTAGGTTATATATCGACCAATCCGGCAATAAATTTAGTGATTATTTTTGCGCGAAGCTAACTAGTTCACTGCAAAAGGCATCGGCTTCTGTCATAAACGGCGCATGTGAAGACTGCGTGAATATATATTGCTCGGTATGAGGCAGCGCTCTACCCAGATCTTTTGCTACCTTGATTGGCACCAATCCATCCAGTCGCCCGTATAAACGCAGCATAGGCACTGAAATCTCCGGCAGTTGTTCACGCAAGTCAACATCAGACAGCATCTTTAAGCCGGCCAATAAAGAATCAGGATTCGGAAGCGGACGAGACAGTACCGCTTGCTTGAGTTGTTTTACATCTTGCCTTGCAGAAGGGCTGCCCATGGCTTGCAGTGCCATAAAGCGTTCGATAGTGGTTTGGAAATCTTTAACCAGCTGTTCGGTAAATGCGCTTAATACGTTTGGCTGAATACCTCGCCATAACACGGGTTCTTTTGCAGCGGCGAATTTAGGAGAACTGGCAACAGTCACCAATTTGCTTACGTAATCTGAGTGATGCAAAGCCATGTGTGTTGCGACCAAGCCACCCAGTGACCAACCGACCCAAATAGCCTGCTTTGGAGCTTCGGCCAACAATTGCTGAGCTATCTCTTCAAGATCTTGAGCGTGGCAATGAGAACTGTGTCCATAGCCAGGAAGGTCAACAACATGCACTCGAAAATCAGCTTCTAACGCATCAACGGTTTGTTGCCATACCGCACCGTTCATTCCCCAGCCGTGAACCAACACTAAATCAGGCCCTTGCCCAGAAACATGCCAATATAACGTGTCACTCATTCTCGATATTCCCTACTTTTTCCATCAGCGATAATCCGCGCTTTTCAGTATTGTGAGTAAAAGGAACACCATAACCCAAAAGCATCACGAGCTATGTTATCCGATTGGCTACAAAAACACACACCACGTCTGGTCACACCTCAATGCGACCTGTGTAAGCTAGATAAGTCGCACAGCGATACTCACCCTAGATGGTGTAATTATTGTCTCAAACTCTTTGATCCAGTTCCTCGCTGCCAACGATGTGGTTTAAAAACGCTGCTCACAGTAGAGCAGTGCGGGCAATGTTTATCACAGCCTCCACCTTGGCATCGTCTCTATTGTGTTGGGGACTACACCTTTCCAACAGCACGTTACATTCAGCAAATGAAGTACGCCGATAAGTTTTGGTTTGCACGCGATCTGTCAAAGCTATTAGCTTCACGTATCGAACATCCTGCTTCGATGATCACCAGTGTCCCTCTGCATTGGCGTCGATATATTCATCGTGGCTTTAATCAAAGTCAGCTGCTCGCTAATTACACAGCTCAAGAACTTGGCGTTAAAGATGAGGTGCTGTTCCGTCGAATTCGCTCAACAGCTTCTCAGCAAGGGCTAACTAAATCCGCGCGATTACACAATCTAAAGAGTGCTTTTACGCTTAGAAAACAAGACTTTCATGGAAATATCCCCTCTCACGTCGCGATAATTGATGATGTTGTAACCACCGGCAGTACTGTGTATCAATTATGCCAATTACTACTTGAAGTAGGTGTGAAAAGGATTGATATTTACTGCATCTGCCGCACTCCTGAGCCCTCTGGATAGAAGCTGTGAATCGCTACTTGTACAGCAATCCAACAAAAAAGGGCTGAATTACAAATCTGACAGGAGTAGAATGGCGCTAATAACCTACAAATCTACTCAGGTATTCTTCGTGTCAAATATTACTATTACAGAAACAGCTCAAACTCACTTTGCCAATCTGCTGTCACAGCAGCCTGAAGGTACAAACATTCGTGTGTTCGTGGTAAACCCAGGCACACAAAACGCTGAGTGTGGTGTTTCTTACTGCCCAACAGATGCTATCGAAGCGTCTGACACTAAGCTTTCTTTCGACGCTTTCTCTGCTTACGTTGATGAGCTAAGCCTACCATTCCTAGACGAAGCTGAGATTGACTTCGTAACTGACAAAATGGGCTCTCAACTCACGCTAAAAGCGCCAAACGCTAAAATGCGTAAAGTATCAGACGACGCAACTCTGATAGAGCGTGTTGAGTATGCAATCCAAACACAAGTGAACCCACAGCTTGCTGGCCACGGCGGTCACGTTAGCCTAGTAGAGATCACTGAAGAAGGCGCAGCTATCGTTGCATTCGGCGGCGGTTGTAACGGTTGTTCTATGGTTGACGTAACGCTTAAAGAAGGCATCGAGAAAGAACTTCTTCAACAATTCGAAGGTGAATTGACGGCCGTTCGTGATGCAACTGAACACGATCGCGGTGAGCACTCTTACTACTAATCATTTTACGACTAGGTACCTCATGGTTAGCTACTTCACGACCAAGTACCTTACAACTAAGTGCTCCTACGACTAAGCACTCATGCAGTCTTAGCCGGTAGAAAGTTAAAGATTCAATCGAAAGGTTGATGCGCAAGCATCAACCTTTTTTTGTGTTTAAAACAGCAAAGCACTTTCGAACCGTCTATTTCTCGTTCAATGCCCATAATGACGGGCGCGTTACCATTTGGAGTAAGGTATTCAAGTGATCGCAATCGGTTCCTGATCCAATAATTCCAGGATATGAAAACTCGGATCTAGGAACTCAACTCTATTTCCCCTATATTAGAATGACTTTATAAGAAAGAATTCCAATGAGCTAAGGAGCGAGCGCAATGACAAAAAGGACCAAGCCAGAAATTTTGGCTCAACAAACTGTCGCTCAATCAAAACTATTCTCTATCGAGTCCCTCGATTTACGCTTTTCCAACGGTGTAGAGCGTACCTACGAACGCATGAAGCCCAGCGGCCGCAACGCAGTAATGATGGTTCCGATTACTGAACAAGGCGATATTCTGTTAGTGCGTGAATACGCAGCAGGCACAGAGCGCTATGAACTCGGCTTCCCAAAAGGGCTAATTGATCCAGGTGAGCAGCCCAATCAAGCCGCCGTTCGTGAACTAAAAGAAGAGATTGGCTTTGGTGCCAACAAGCTTACTCCTCTAAAAGAAGTGATCCTTGCACCCTCTTATTTCTCTAGCAAAATGACGCTGTTTATCGCAGAAGAACTCTACCCTGAGAAACTAGAAGGTGACGAACCAGAGCCACTAGACATTGTGCGCTGGCCACTTGCTCAAGCCGAAGAACTGTTAACACACCTCGACTTCTGTGAGGCTCGCAGTATTACAGCCCTACTATTAGCCCTTCGTGTATTGTATTAAACAATAATTAGAACATTCAGGCTCGCTCGAAGAGTAAGAGAATATTTATGCCAATAACAAAAGATTTGTCTCACCTCCTACCCTCTATCATTGAGATTGCTCGCTCTGCAGGCCAACTCATCTTAGAGATCTACGAGAAAAAAGATTACGAAGAGTTTACCAAGAGTGATGATACGCCCGTCACTAGTGCTGATCTCGCCGCTCATAAACTGATCTCGAAAAAACTTAGCGAACTGACACCTGATATTCCGGTGTTATCGGAAGAAGCCGCTGATATCAGCCTAGAGCAACGTTCTCAATGGGATCGCTACTGGTTGGTTGACCCGCTGGACGGAACACAGGAATTCATCGCACGAAGTGGCGACTTTGCAACAATCATCGCCCTAATTGAGCATAACAAACCAGTAATGGGCGTCGTGTACGCGCCTGTGTCAGGTGTGAGCTATTACGCTTACAGTGGCAAAGGCGCTTGGAAGATCCCAGACCTCAATGACAGTGTAAAAATCAAAACGCATCGTCACGAGCTACCAAACCAATCGATCGCGATGGCAATCAGCCGTCGCCAAGACATCAATCGAATCACTAACCGTATGAGCTCTGCTTGGAACTACGACTTAGTTCCTCTTGGCTCTGCTGCGCTTAAGGCATGTTTAGTCGCAGAAGGTGCTGTGGACTGTTATCTACGTATTGGACCAACCGGAGAGTGGGATACCGCAGCAACCCAGTGCATTGTTGAAGAAGCTGGCGGACGAATCTTAAGTACCCAGTTAGAGCCGCTTTCGTACAATGAAAGAGAGACACTTGAGAACCCGAACTTCATTGTGCTTGGTGATGCTGACTTACCGTGGGCAGAAATCTTACAAGGTAAAGACTAGGCTTACTTGCTCTCTTTAACCGTCAGGTATCCTCTAGATTCTCAGAAAAAATAAAACGGGCACCTCACTGAGGTGCCCGTTTTATTTATATTTCATCGTTTAGTAACCCTTAGCTATTTAGCTAAAAACGGCCTTGATAAGTAAATTGGTACTTACCTTGGCTGTCAGGGTTGCCCAACCACTTAAGCTGACTCTGCATCGCAGGTGGGAATTCAGCGCCCGGCTTAAACCATGCGGCCGAGGTGTAGCTTTGATTTGGCGTTACGCTCGCAGAAAACTCACTATCAACTTGAGCACTCTTCTGATTACCTTTCGCTGAAACAGTGCTGTTTTCACAACTGATGTCAGCAATCACAGGGCCAAAATCTAACGAGCCAACCGGAGAATCAACCGCAGCGCCCGACCAAGCAAGCGTACCTTCACCCGATTGGCACCAAGGTTGAGCATGAACCGCATGTTTGATCGTCAGTTCAACTTGTCCTGCAATAGACACTGGCACAGGGATAGCAGGCGCATACTTCACCACGTTACTAGCTGGCATTGATGCCACTAAGTTTTCCGCGTAAGCACCACTCATGCTATACCCGATAAGCCCTTTACCAGATAAGTTCATGTCGCTGTTACGTCCAAAGCGAACCGCAAGTTCTACTTTGGCTTGGAATAGCTTAAAGAACTGGAAGTCCCACTGCACTGAGCCGTAATTGACACGCTGCCACGCAATATTGTTAGCGCGACCTTGCCAAACCGTACCCTCAACACCTTCAATGCTTAAACCACGTACAACGGGCGCATGCTTGAGAACAAAAGAAGCCGGCAAGTGCAGCAACAAACTTACCGAGAAAAAAACGATAAAGATGCTGCTAAATAACAAACCATACTTAAAAGATAAGCCGCGTTTCACATTAACCTCATTTAAACTGTAGTCGGTTGACGTCAATAACCCCAAGGCTATCAGAGCGATCAATATCCATAAACTCAACCTCAACACCCTGCTTTTCTTTCAGGTATGTCAGCCAATCAACAAATTGATTAAATGGCAAAGGTTTAATCCACACTTGCAGCATCTCGCCACGTGGTTGCACTCGTATCAATTCAATCTTGAAGCGACGCATAGATGCGGGCACGGATTGATTCAGAGGCTGACTAGCACTAATGCCACCATTGCCTCTTAGTTCAACCACCTCATTGGCTTTATTGGTAACCCAAGCCAGTAGTTGCTTTTCACTTTGAATGCGACTCTGTGCCAGTTCAGCTCGCTGACTGAGGGGCTGTATTAGCCCCCAATAAATGATACCTACTACCAATAAAATTGAGCAACCAACGACTAATCGTTGCTCTCTTTGACTTATTGAAGTCCACCACGCTTGGAGTGGTTCAATTATATTTCTCATCACTGATCTCCTTGCGCAGTTACTGACGGGGTTTAAGGGTAAAACTGCCAAATACGGCATCGCCATTACGGTTCAATGGCCCTTGTTCAACGGAAAACTTCTCTTCAAGTTTTACTT
Source organism: Vibrio sp. 10N.247.310.24 (assembly GCF_041467175.1). Taxonomy (NCBI): domain Bacteria; kingdom Pseudomonadati; phylum Pseudomonadota; class Gammaproteobacteria; order Vibrionales; family Vibrionaceae; genus Vibrio; species Vibrio sp. 10N.247.310.24. The sequence goes on along the minus strand of NZ_JBFSUD010000012.1, from coordinate 13,894 downwards.
TAGCCGTCTCAAAATGTTGAAAATCAGCGCTTTTAGCTTGTAATCGAACTTCAGAACGATTGCCATCATAGCGAATGCTTTCGACTTCGATCGATTTCACTTGTCCTAACGTTTCTGGCAGCAATGCTAACCAACCAAGTAAGGAGTCACCATCGCCTGAGCCACCGTATTTCTTAGCTTCATCATTCATCTGACGCTTAAGGTAGCTTACTGTAGGAATTCGTTGTTTGCCTGGCAGAACGGCTCTAAAGATACGCTCACTCTCCATGCGATAGGCTTGTGCCTGTGCTTCGTATTGCTGCACCTTCAACACTTGTTGAGTCACAATCACGGCCACCAGCAAGCAAGCAGCAATCGCCACCTTCTGCCATACACGCCAATATTTACTGAAAGAAGATTTGGTTTTAAAGGTGCCAGTCAGTAAATTTACGCCGCTTGTGATCGCTTGTTGGCTCAATAAGGACATCACCAATTCCGCAGGCTTTGCTTGCCATTCCATGCCGCTTTGCTGCTGTACATCATCGCTCGGCATTGTGGTGTAGCTGAAGATAGTCGTAGGTTGTTCTTCGTCGTCAGCTACAACCCAATCACTTTGCAAAAACATCGGTAACCATGCTTCGCTGATCGATACCGCTTGATAATGACCTTGACGTAATAGCCAATGCTGGTCGATTTGCAATGCACTGATGCCTTGATCTTCAACAGGCACGGCTAGTGTATCTGGTAGCACCTTACGGAAAATAATATTGGCTTTGCGAAACTGGTCTAAAGCTTGTTTTAACCACTCGCGATCTACACCACACACAGTAGCGTGCGTTGCATCTTTATCTAAAATGGTTAGATGTAAGTCTTCGATATCTTGTGCCACTTCGTCTTCTAACAAAAATGGCAGCATAGAGTCGAACTGGCGAGCAGCACCTTTCGGAATTTCAACACGCTTAATTAAGCACTCATTTCCCGGCAATAAAGCGATACAGCTACGCTTTTCAGCGTAAGGCGTTAACTCATCAAGCTGATCCCAGCTAGACAGCTCACCACTTGCTATCACTTCTTGTTGGCTTGTCGACCAAACCAACCACTGCACTGGGCTTTGTGGCTCGCTACTCAGTCGAACGGTCAGAAACTCGCTCACGGATTCCTCCAAAACGACGGCGTACTACCGTCACTGTTTCTCTATTACTACTATAGAAAAGCGTTCGTATACGTACACGAGACTGCTCAACTAATACCTCTGCATCTAGCTCAAAATAGGCGCTATCTACAGTTAAATATGCTTTCGCTTGTTTGCTGACTTCTGCACTCACACCAACAATAGCAGGCTCAGCCATAAACGCATCCACCGAATCCCAGCCATCAAATGGGCGCTTGTCTATCAGCTGTTTGGCGTCCGATTCACTTAGACCGGGTGCAAACATTGCTTCCAGTAAAGATGCCTGCTTTTCCGAGATGGTATTCACGTTTAATCGGAAATCATCAGTGGGCAAAGCGCAAATAAATGGATGTACCTTTTCCATTGCCTCACCAGAGACCTGATAAACGGCTCGCAGCTCCGATTCATCTGCTATTAAGCCATTCGCCGCCAAATAAGCTGGCTTCATCGCCTCATAAGTGCTGTCTTCTACACCCGTAGAAGAGGAGGCTCGAGTATCAGAGTCCAGAAATTCCCAACTTGAATTTGCGATAACCTCAGCCTGATAAGGCTCCACATCTTGGTTTTCCAGTAAGGTTTGCCAAACCTTCACTAAATAAGGGGTTTGGTTACTTGATGTCGTCGTAATCCCAGCGAGCGCATTAAGATTGAAACAAGCCTGCGCATCAACGATACGCCCTTTAACTTGGCCATAATCCAATGGGTATACCTGCTCTTCTAACGCCCATGGCTGGCTTAAGTTCACCGTATCACTATCTTTATAACTTTGCCTAATACCGTCTTGGACAAGCTCTTCTACACCAATGCTATACCAGTAAGCCTGTTGGTAATTCAGTTGATTGCCAACGCGCTTGAATTGCGTAAACAGACGCTCCGACATACTGCCAGCTATGGTTGCCATGATCGCCAAAAGCATCAGAATAATGATCAGCGCGACACCACGCTGCTTACGCCCCACAGCAGATCTTGTCAGTGCAGGCTTATTAGTTTGATGAATCATTATTCCCCTCATTACTGCCTGAAGAGTCACTATTTGCAGAATCATCGACCTGATCTAAGGCGCCACTTGGTGTGAGATAAACACGTTCTATCTCACCGTAATCTTTCAGTGTCAGCTTAAGTCTCACCGCTTTAGGCAGTGATTTATCGGTTTGCCACTCTTTGCCCCAGCGGCTTCCGTCATAAAACTCGAACTCCAGGTTCTCAACATCATCAAGCAGAGGAGTAATCACACCTTGTTGGCCGGCAGGTGTATCGGGGTAACGCCACCATACACGCTCAAGCGTTTCCTCTTTTATGCGGTAGCCTACTTTGGTGACTTCTCCGCGAGGGAACTGCTGCTGTGGATTGTGCCAACCAAGGCGAGTAAACATAATGCCAACACTGTCGGAATCCAGTAAATACTCTTTCATTAGGATCAGCTTAGATGATGCTTCTTCACCATTGGTACGAAATTGTCGTACCGCCATCTGGCGAAAATCATTATCTAAAATGACTAAACTGCGTTGCAGTTGATTTAAACGAGCACTGCGCTCAATAGAGAGTTCATTGCTTCGTTGGACCTGATTTACTACCTGATAAGCCGCCATGCTTAACGTGGAAAAGATGGCAATCGAGACCAAAACTTCGATTAAAGTAAAGCCTCTCCCTTTTGAAGATAGACCTTGTTTACGAGGCTCTCGCTTATTGGCGGACATGCTCTCGCTTGGCGACTTGCTCTTAGCTAACGACACGCTTTTAATTGACCACATAACTGCGCACCGTGACCACTGGAGACGCTTTCTTACTGGTTGCTGCACTCACATCAAACGCCTTTAATAAATTATCGCTGGTATCGATGGGAGTCACCTTCCAGAACCACTCTCTTCCCGCTAACTCTTGCGTGCCCTGCGCTTTTTTAAGCTTCTCAGGATGCAGCATGACTAAGGCCATCTGGTTATCAACAACCATCGCCGCGAAGGTTTTTTCTTCTAAATAACTGAGGGTATTAATGTGTTGGGTGACAGCACGAATCACACTGATCGCCGCCGTAGCGAAGATAGCGAGCGCAACTAATACTTCAAGCAGAGTCATTCCTCGAGAACCAAAAGGCATACCACGAGAACGATAAGGAGAACGGTTATTCCTCTTCATCTTCTTCTCCCGGCTCTAGCAGTCGAATCACACCATTATCCAACACCCGAATACGCCAACCATCTTGTATGGTGTCTCCGGTATTTGGATAAAACGATAATACAAATGGCGTCATTTCAGCACTCGACAAGATGTATATCTGAGGTGGCTTGGGCTTTTTTTCCTCTTCAAGATCCGCAAACATATCTTCATCAAACAAGCTTCCGGGATTGAACAAACGATCATCGTCTTCCCATGCGCCACCACCTAAAGTCAGTGACAACGCGAGTTCTTCCGGTAATTCAGTTGAAGAGGGGATTTTTTCAAATTCGACGTCTTGCCAACCTTCTGACTTAAGCGCCATCAGAACGTAAGTCGATTTCTTTTCATCGACACGAACGCCAAAATCCAAGCCACTCAAAATAGCCTCTTCATTGAGTAATTGAACTCGTTGATAGAAGCTTTGAGCGTATTTTTTAGCGACATCTTTGCTATTGGTCGGAATAGTCGCGATCACCGCGACCGCCGTTAGTGACAGTAATATCAACACCAAAAGAATCTCAATCAAGGTGAAACCTGGCTGTGTTTGCTTAGTTTTCACCTTGTAGACTCCATCTGTATACGTCTTACCATCAATAACGTATCAACTAACACGAACTGTTCAATCAACAGGAACTTATCAAGCGACAATAAACCGAAGCTTATTGGAAATCTTGCATGTTCCAGTTACCGATATCCGCAGCGATACCTTCACCACCTTCTTGGCCGTCAGCACCAAGCGTAAAGATATCGATAGTACCGTTATCACCTGGGCTTAGGTATTGGTACTCATTGCCCCATGGGTCGTTAGGCAGACGCTTAATGTAGCCACCGTCACGGTAGTTACGAGGCTCTGGACTGCTTGGCTTAGAAACCAATCCATCAAGGCCTTGATCCGTTGTTGGGTAAACACTGTTATCCAGTTTGTACATATCTAGCGCGTTCTCTAGCGCCACGATATCCGTGATGGCTTTCTGTTGATCCGCCTTCTCTTTGTTACCCAAAAGGTTAGGAACAACAAAGCTAGCTAAAACACCAAGAATAACCACCACAACCATCACTTCCAATAGAGTAAAGCCTGACTGTTTTTTCATTTTATTTTTCATTATTTTCTCCAAATTACAGATAGCGAGTTGAAGGTAATAATGCCCTTCTTCTCGATAATCCAAAAACTAACGTCTGATGAGCAATACGTTATCCACTCATTAAATTGTTCATTTCAAGCATCGGCATCAGTGTCGCCATCACGATAAATAGCACCAAACCGGCCATCAACGCGATAAGCGCTGGGGTGAAAATGCCTAACGCGATATTGACCGTCGACTCAAAGCTTTGGTCTTGGTTGTCTGCCGCTCTTGTCAGCATCTGTTCCAACTGACCACTCTGCTCACCACTGGCAATCATATGCAGCATCATCGGTGGAAAGAGTTTGGTTTGATCCAACGCTTTACGTAGGCTTGCGCCTTCTCTAACACTGTCTGAAGCCTGTAATACTTGTTGTTTCACATGTTGATTCGACATCACATCAACCGCGACCTTCATCCCTTCAAGGATTGGAATCGCACTCGAGGTACAAATTGAGAGTGTTCGTGCAAAACGAGAGGTATTGATCCCTTTCGCAATCTTGCCGATCAGCGGAATACTTAATAGTTTGCGATCCCAGTTCATGCGAACACCCGGCTTTTTTAGCGCGGTCTTAATCAACACAATCACACCAATGATCAACAACAGTAATTGGATGCCCCAATTCTGGATAAATTCACTCGATGCCAATAAAAATTGTGTCGACTGAGGAAGCTCTTGGCCCATTTGGATAATAGGCTCGACGATCTTAGGTACCACGGTTGCCAACAGGAACGAAACAATCGTCACCGCAAACACCACCAGCACCACAGGGTAGATCATCGCTTGTAGCAGCTTAGAGCGCATCTTCTGACGATTTTCTGCGTAATCGGCCAGTCGCTCCAATACCGCATCTAAGTGACCAGACTTCTCACCCGCCGCAACCATGGCCCTAAACAGTTCATCGAAGATGTATGGATAATCAGACAAGCTATCCGCTAGCGAGTAACCTTCTGTCACTTTAGATCGGACTGCCAGTAACATAGTTCGAATACGTGGCTTTTCAGACTGCTCAGCGACCGCTTTCAAGCACTCTTCTAGCGGCATGCCTGATTGAACGAGCGTGGATATTTGACGAGTAATCAACGCAAGATCTGGCGTACTGATACCACGCTTAAAGCTGGTCGAAGGCTGAGTACCTTTCGCATTTTTCGCCTTAGCTTCGGTCATCTCAACCGGCATTAAACCTTGTTCTTTTAAACGTTGGCGAGCCTGACGAGCATTATCCGCTTCAATCGAGCCCTTTTTGCTCTTACCTTTGGCATCCAGCGCTTTGTATTCAAATGCCGCCATACTAGACTTCCTTAGTCACTCGCATCACTTCTTCTAAGGACGTTACCCCTTTCAGAACTTTGCTCAAGCCATCATCTCGAATACTTGGGGTTGTGCCACGAATCGCTTTCTCAATTGCCTGTTCTCCAGCTTCACTGTGAATCAGCTCTTGTACCGAATCGTCAATCATCAGTAGCTCATGAATACCGGTACGACCTCGATAACCTTTATGGCCACACTCTTCACAACCTTTTGCATGGTAAAGTGTGAGGCTCTCTTTCTTCTTCATACCAAACAGCTTTTTCTGTTCTTTATCGGCTTCGTAAGGTTCTTTACAGTCGTTACACAGAGTACGAACCAAGCGCTGAGCCAAAACACCCAGCAGAGAAGAAGAGATCAAGAAAGGTTCAATGCCCATATCACGCAGACGCGTGATCGCACCGATTGCCGTATTGGTGTGAAGAGTCGACATGACCAAGTGACCCGTCAAAGAGGCTTGAACAGCGATCTCAGCAGTCTCTAAATCACGGATCTCACCAATCATTACCACATCGGGATCTTGACGAAGAATCGCACGTAAGCCGCGCGCAAAGGTCATATCAACCTTAGGGTTTACCTGTGTTTGACCAATACCATCAATATCAAATTCGATTGGGTCTTCAACGGTAAGGATGTTGCGTTCGTTACTGTTGAGTTCTTGCAGGCCAGCGTACAAGGTCGTTGATTTACCCGAACCCGTAGGACCGGTAACCAAGATAATACCGTGTGGGCGCTGAATAAGTTTACGGAAGTTCTCGTGGTTCTCTGCCGTCATACCCAAACTGTGTAGATCTAGGCGAGTGGCGTTTTTATCCAACAGACGCATTACCACACGTTCACCGTGTGAAGAAGGCATGGTAGATACACGCACATCAACCGCTCGGCCACCGATACGTAGAGAAATACGACCGTCTTGTGGCACGCGTTTTTCCGCAATATCCAGCTTAGCCATAACCTTGACACGCGAAACCAACAGCGGAGCCAACTTACGGCTCGGCGCTAACACATCGCGCAGCACACCATCAATACGGAAACGGATCGACAGTGACTTTTCGAAGGTTTCGATATGAATATCCGAAGCGCCTTCTTTAATCGCCTCACCCAACATCGCATTAATTAACTTGATGATCGGTGCGTCGTCTTCTGATTCAAGCAAGTCTTCGTCTTGTGGCAACTCTTCCGCTAACGAGAAAAAGTCGTCATTGTCGGCACCGATATCTTCCATTAACTGTCGAGCTTCCGACGAGTCACGCTGATACGCGTCCGTCAGTTTTTTATCAAATTCGTCTGCGCTGATCGCTTGTGGCGTGAAGCCATTTTTCACAACACGGCTCACTTCAATGATCGCCGCCGATTTCAGAGGTTCAACATAATAAAGTACTGGCGCGCGCTCCGGGTGCTGATATTCCAACACCATCTTGTAGCGATTCGCAAAGCTAAACGGCAAGCGCTGATAAGTACGTGCCGCCCCTACCAATTCAGCCATTATTCTGCTTCCATTTGATCGATGAAGGCTTGGATTTCAGCAGGATGATTCATGCTATCGCCAAACTTAGGAAGTACTGGAATATTATCGTTATCCATCAGTTTCAAGCCTTGCTCTGCCTTGTACAGTTGCTCAGCACGGATAAAGTTGTATTTGCGTTGTGTGATACCATCTGCAGTCATACCATCCCGAATAATGGTTGGCTTGATAAATACCATTAGGTTCTTTTTCTCAACCTGAGTACTGGTTGATTTGAACAGGTGTCCAAGAACAGGAATATCACCCAAGAATGGGACCTTAGACTCACTCTCCAGTGCACGCTCGTCAATCAAGCCCCCCAACACCAGCATTTGACCATCTTGAACAATCACTGACGTATTTAGCTGACGCTTAGCAAAACGAACATCTACGGCCCCGTTTGCCCCTAATACGTTCGATACTTCTTGTTCTATTTGCAGTTGAACCGAGTCACCTTCATTGATTTGTGGCACCACTTTAAGCTTGATGCCCACTTCTTTACGTTCAACCGTTTGGAATGGGTTGTCGTTACTTGAACCCGCTGTCGAACCGGTTAAAACAGGAACCTCTTCACCAACGATAAACGACGCTTCGCCGTTATCCATCACCGTAATACTTGGAGAAGACAGAATGTTTGAGTTTGAATCGGTTGCTACCGCACTGATCAAGGCAGTCCAGTCACCCATGACCACGCTCATAGCTGCACCATTAACACCAGACAGTGCAGAAGCCAAGGTTGAATAGTCACCCTTTTTTGTCGTGGTTTCATTACGTTGGAACTTATTATCCTTATTGTAAATAGCTTTAGTTGTTGTCGAGTCTTTTGCTTCTTCTAGACCTACCATCACACCGCCAATCGATGCACCGGTATTGCTGTACTGAATCATGGCACCCGTTTCTAGGTTGCCCCACTGCACACCTAGGTTAACGCCGTCACCTTCTGCCATTTCAACAATTAAGGCTTCAATCAAAACTTGAGCACGACGGATATCGAGTTGAGCGATCACGTCTTGCAGCGCGTTCATGATGTCTGGCTGTGCGGTAATCACCAACGAATTAGTATCACTATGAGCGGAAATCATCACTTGGTTTCGCTGCGATGAACTGCCTTTAGTTGATGTTTGTTTCTCTGATTGCAGATTGTCAGACACGCCTTTCAGCACATCGACTAAGTCTTCCGCTTTTGCGTATTTAAGGTAGATAACTTGGTTGTTACCCTTAGTCGCCATTTCCACATCAAGCTGTTCAATCAACTTTCTTAAACGACTGCGTACTTTAGGGTCGCCTGAGATAAGAATTGCATTGGTACGCTCATCGGCAACTAATTTAGGCTGTAGGAAGGCAGGGGTGTTTTTAGCATCTGTGGTTTTGCTTAACGCATCAACAATACGTACCATTTCTGCCGCAGAGGCATTCTTTAGCTCAACGACTTCAATCTCTTTATCACCCGCTTGGTCAACACGCTTGATGATTTCAGCTAAACGGTTTACTACCGCCGCTCGGCCTGTAATAAGGATGATGTTGGCTGGGTCGTAGTGCACAACGTTACCCGCGCCTGCATTGTCGTTTAGTTGACGAAGCAGAGGAGAAAGTTCACGCACCGAGACATTACGAACCGTCACAACACGTGTCACCACGTTGTCGCCTTTGATCGTATCACTGTCTCCAACGACTGGAATTGCCGATGTTTTCGAATCCTTGGCCTTGATGATCTTAAGAACACCCGAGTCCATTTCGACAACCGCGTAGCCATACACTTCCAATACGTTTAGGAAGAAGCTGTAATATTGCTCTTCATTGAGTACGTCGTAGCTGCGTACATCGATTTTTCCGCGCACCGAAGGGTCAACGATGATCGTCTTCTCTAGGTTACGACCAACAATATTAATAAACTCTTGAATATCAGTGCCTTTAAAGCTGGCACTAAAATCACTCGCGATGGCTGCGGGTGTGCAGATTAAGCTTCCTGCCAATAACCATGCACTTTTCTTAAACCAATGCTTCACGTACTTCTCCTACACTTTCGTCCTTCGTTAGACGCAAAGTTTTAAAATTCAATAAACACTTCATGTTGTTGACCATCTCTCTCGACGACGAGGTTTAGCTCTGTCAGCTCTGAGATAGAACGGAATATGTTGCCCATAGCAGCAGGGTCTGTCAGGTCTTGTCCATTTAACTGAGTGGCAATATCTCCGTTTTGGAGCCCAACAGAGTTAAAAAGTTCTGAATCTTTGCCAGGGCTCACACGATAACCAATCACTTTATCGTCGCGTTTCACCTGAGACAGTCGAACATATTGGAAGATTTGTTGCGGATCTTTCATTATCTTCGCTTTAATTTCATCTAGCTTTTGCTCTGCTGAAGCAGGGTTATTACCACGAACCGAAGAAGAAGTGCGAGGTGGCGCAGGGGCTGAGACAGCTAAACGCTTGTACTCAATACCTTCAAGCATCAAGGTTTCGTCTCGACCTGAGTTATCAATGATAACGCGATCGATTAATACCGCTTTTAACTTGGCTCGAGTGCCTTCAATCTCTTCATTAATTCCGTAGGTCGCTTGCGTGCCGCGATTGGCGATCACCGCTAAGCTCAGTTTTGGATTCGAGCTCGCTACTGCACCCACTAAAACGAGATTTAATCGCGTCTTAGGCGCATCTTGGATAACTTGCTGTTCAACCACTGCGGGCGTGCTTGGGTTGTAAGCACCAAACATGTTGCTCTGCTGCAAAGAAGAGATATCAAGGGTCGATTGAGGTGCTGAAGATGATGAAGCGGTTGCTGCCCAAGGCGCGACAGTTTGCTCAGCAGGTTCGATAAACCATGCAAGCTGTCCTAAAATCCATGCGGAAGCTGCAATCAATACACAACAGATCGCTAAGCTTAGTTTCTGCTGAAGTACAAATCCATTCTCTAATAAGCGGCTCAACATAGGAGAATTCCCTACGCGATTTTTGAGCTCTAAAAAGTTCACTTTCCTAGTCCCTTTTCATGACGACAAACGCTGCAAATCATTAAACTTTCAGCTTTTTTATTCATTCGTTCGATACCAAGCTTATTTAAGCAATAAGATCCTGAACTATATCATAGCAAATCGATAAATCGGCATAACATGGCTATTTTGTATTATGACTTGAAAAAAATGCTAACCGCCTCCACTTTAAGCTTCTACTTAATGTGATAAGCATCATCAAAAACATGTTGCGCACTGTTCATTACAGTTAAACCGCATTCATTTCTCACTTAATAAGGCACAGCCCTATATGAAAACTGCTAATGAAGCTGTCAGACTCGATAAATGGTTGTGGGCAGCTCGTTTTTACAAAACCCGGTCTATTGCTCGCAACATGGTCGATGGTGGCAAAGTCCACTATAATGGTCAGCGCAGCAAGCCAAGTAAAATTGTCGAACTTGGAGCAGTGATTACCCTGCGCCAAGGTAATGAAGAAAAGACGGTGACAATCGAGAAAATCTCGGCCCATCGTGGTGGAGCTCCTATAGCTCAAACCCTCTATGAAGAAACCACCGAGAGCTTGGCAAAGAGAGAAGAGTTTGCAACACAACGTAAACTGAACGCTCATAGCCCAGCACCAGAACGTCGCCCAGATAAAAAGCAACGTCGTGACATCATCAAGTTCAAGACTCAATAAGCTAGAAGGAATAGCCAAATGGCCAACCCAATGTCTACAAGTAATGTTTTAAATCGCTACCTATTTGAAGACCTATCAGTTCGTGGTGAATTGGTACAGATGGACGAAGCGTACCAACAGATTATTTCTAGCAAGGAATACCCAGCGCCAGTACAAAAGCTGTTGGGTGAGCTACTGGTTTCAACGACGCTACTAACAGCGACTCTAAAGTTTGAAGGCTCTATCACGATGCAACTGCAAGGTGATGGCCCTGTATCTCTCGCTGTTATTAATGGCGATAACGATCAGAAGATCCGTGGCGTTGCTCGCTTTGATGGTGACATTGCCGACGACGCTGGCCTGCACGATCTAATAGGTAAAGGTCACCTAGTGATCACTATCGATCCTAAGAAAGGTGAGCGTTACCAAGGTATCGTTGGTCTTGAAGGTGACACTTTAGCTGAAGTCCTTGAAGGTTACTTCGCAAACTCTGAACAGCTAAAGACACGTCTATGGTTGCGCACGGGCGAGCATGAAGGTAAAGCACACGCTGCGGGTATGTTGCTACAAGTGATGCCAGACGGCACCGGTACGCCAGACGACTTCGAGCACCTAGAGCAGCTAACTGACACAGTTAAAAATGAAGAGCTATTCACTCTAGAAGCAAACGAACTGCTTTACCGTTTGTACAACCAAGAGAAAGTACAACTGTTCACACCACAACCGGTTGAATTCTTCTGTGGTTGTTCACGTGACCGAAGCGGTGCCGCTATCATTACTGTCGCTCAAGAAGAGATCTACGACATTCTTAGCACGGAAGGTAGCGTTGCTCTACACTGCGATTACTGTGGCACAAACTACTCGTTCGACAAGAATGATGTTGACGCTCTGTATGCAGAAGCAGCAGATAAAGGCAGCAATACGGTTCATTAATTTACGGCGTACCAAAAACACGTAATTTACCCCAAAAAGGTCAGCACAACGCTGGCCTTTTTTGTGATCAAAATATCGCAAACTCCGTAACATCTCGTAATAAAATCACCTCTTAATTTTAATCAATTAATAATGTTCTCTCCTCTAGCGCAAAGGTTTGCGTACAGGATAGACTAGTCAGGCCAATATGTGATGAGGCGCTTAAAACCCCATGGTTAATATGGATATTTTTTGAGCTATATCCCTGTTTCCCCCGAGCCTCGTTGCTAGCATGGTGAGCAGATAACAATAAAAAATTAATACAAAATCCCTACAAAATATCCTACAAGGAGCACCTATGACCGTTATGGAACATACTAAGGCTGCACAAATTGATCTAACTAAGCACGGACTGACTGGCGTTACTGAAGTTCTTCGTAACCCTAGCTACGAGCAGTTATTCGTTGAAGAGACACTGCCAGGTTTGGAAGGCTACGAAAAAGGCGTAGTAACGGAACTAGGCTCTGTTGCGGTTGACACTGGTATCTTTACTGGCCGCTCACCAAAAGATAAGTACATTGTTAAAGATGACACCACGCGCGATACCATGTGGTGGTCAGATCAAGGCAAAAACGACAACAAACCGATTACAACTGAAGTATGGGATGAGCTTAAAGAGCTTGTGACAACTCAGCTATCTGGCAAGCGCCTGTTTGTCATCGACGGTTACTGTGGTGCTAACCCTGATACGCGCTTAAGTGTACGTATTATTACTGAAGTAGCGTGGCAAGCGCACTTCGTTAAGAACATGTTCATTCGTCCAACAGACGAAGAGCTAGCAACGTTCGAACCTGATTTCGTGGTAATGAACGGTGCTAAAACAACTAACCCTAACTGGGAAAAGCAGGGGCTAAACTCTGAAAACTTCGTTGCTTTCAACCTAACAGAGCGCGTTCAAATCATCGGTGGTACTTGGTACGGCGGTGAAATGAAGAAAGGCATGTTCGCAATGATGAACTACTTACTTCCTCTGCAAGGCATTGCTTCAATGCACTGTAGTGCTAACGTCGGTGAAGAAGGCGATGTAGCGATTTTCTTCGGCCTATCAGGTACCGGTAAAACAACCCTATCAACCGATCCTAAGCGTGAGCTAATCGGTGATGATGAGCACGGTTGGGATGACGATGGTATCTTCAACTTCGAAGGTGGTTGTTACGCCAAGACCATTCGCCTATCTAAAGAAGCAGAACCTGAAATCTACAATGCTATCCGTCGCGATGCGCTACTAGAAAACGTAACGGTTCGTGGCGATGGTTCTATCGATTTTGATGACGGCTCAAAAACCGAGAACACTCGTGTTTCTTACCCGATTCACCATATCGACAACATCGTTAAGCCAGTATCAAAAGCCGGTCACGCTCAAAAGGTTATCTTCCTGACTGCTGATGCATTTGGTGTGTTACCACCTGTTTCTAAACTGACTCCAGAGCAAACGAAGTACCACTTCCTATCTGGCTTCACTGCGAAACTAGCAGGTACAGAGCGTGGTATTACTGAACCAACACCAACGTTCTCTGCGGCATTTGGTGCAGCATTCCTAACTCTTCACCCAACTCAGTACGCTGAAGTACTTGTGAAGCGTATGGAAGCGGCTGGCGCTGAAGCTTACCTAGTGAACACCGGTTGGAATGGCACAGGCAAACGTATCTCAATCCAAGATACTCGTGGCATCATCGACGCTATCCTAGATGGCTCAATCGACAACGCTGAGACTAAGGTTATCCCTATGTTTAACCTAGAAGTACCACTAGCGTTGCACGATGTTGACCCAGCGATTCTTGATCCACGTGACACGTACACTGACCCACTACAGTGGGAAAGCAAAGCGAAAGATCTAGCAGAGCGTTTCATCAACAACTTTGATAAGTACACAGACAACGCTGAAGGTAAGTCACTGGTTGCGGCTGGCCCTCAACTGGACTAACCCAACATCTGCTCGGGCCAAGCCAAAAGCGAACGCCCAATTTAAAGTGATATTTTTGTAGCAAGCCCCTCTTTTGAGGTAACACTGATCATTTAAGCATTTTCCTGATCAGTTGAACGATCCTACAGATGGTT
>NZ_JBFSUD010000011.1:0-92167 GCF_041467175.1 Vibrio sp. 10N.247.310.24 | reverse complement strand
TCCCTCTGCTTTAGAGATTGGACTCGATTGGTAAGTTAATTAATGGAATTGGTATTACATGCCAGAAGCGCCTTTCGGTAATAGTTTTGATAGTTGTTTTGTGTCAGCTCATCAATCGTATAAAGCTGTGTGATCACTTCGTCACATTGCTTGATGATGGTTAGCACTTGTTTTGCACCCATTGAATCAGGCCAAATAACAGAGAGCAATTTTATCGTATTCATACATACGTTCTTGATCATCGGACATCGTTTATGAATATCTAAGTAAGCCACAAGCACCTGTTTGTAGTCTGACTTTGCTAGTTTGATGCCGATATTCTTCTCTTTGAGCCAGTTCATTTTTGCGGTGTTGCGATGTTTCATCTCAGTGCACATCGTTATCTGACTTGAAACCACTGTCTCGCTCGCTGTTTTCACTATCAACATGCTGCAACGGTTTTCCGCAATTTTAAACTCGTTTTCACAGCTCATCCTATCCAATAACCATGAATGGTGATAAATCACAGGGAAGGCATCAAAGTCATTCTTATCGTGCAATGCGGTTAGTATAGTGACTGCTTTTTGATATTGGTTAGCTTCCATCGCGATGTGAGCTGCGATAAGTGCTAAGTCAGTTTGAAGCCCTGATCTTGCCTCGGTAGTGATCTTCGAAATTAAGTAATTGACGTGACCCAAATTCGCTTGCTTATCGATGCCATCTGAGGCGCAATAGAGCAAGAATCGTATATGACTTAGCTTCATATATAGGTTGTCTCGAAAGGTGTCCTTATTGATTTGCACATGGTTTTGGTAGTGGAATAGTGCTGTTTTAGTATCATTAACCGATAAGCATAGATTTGCGATTGCAAGCTCTCTCTCAGAGTTACCTGGTGTTAGTTTACTCGCTAACTTGAAGTGAGCAATGGCTGCCGGAACCTTATTGCTGATCAGGTTTACTTGAGCTGCTTGGTCTCGATACAAAGTGCAGGTTGGCGCAGAATTGATCAAACTTTCAATCATCGACTGTGCTTCGCTAAGCTGCCCCAAATTCGCAAGGCTGTTTGCTAATCCTGCTTGAGCCCAATCAAAACTGCCTTCATCTATCGCTTTCTGATAGACATTCTTGGCTTCCTCGTAGAGCTCTAGTTTTGATAGAAAGCTCCCTCGAAATTGCTGGATTGTTGCGAAGTATTCGGGATGAAACGCGGCAAGCCCTTCGCAATGCTCTAGGCCCGCTTCATAGTTATTTTCTCTCTCAGCCTTATAAATGTCTTGTAAAATCAGCTTCTTCCTTAAGGAACTGGTGATGCGCTGTTTTAGAGTTTCGCGGTTAAACGGTTTTAACAAATAGTTGTCAGGTCGTAGTTCAAGGATAGGGCGTATCGATAGAGCTGAATTTTCACCTGTAACAAGAATAAATATTCCGTCATCTTTTAATCTGTTGGCTTGCTTCAATTCTTCAAATAGCTGTTTGCCGTTGATCGTGTTACCAAAGTTGTAATCACAAATGATGACATCAAAAGTTGTGTCATTCGTGATGGTCATTGCAACACGAGGTGATTTCGCAATGGCAATCAAACGTTCTGAAAAACCAATATGAACCAGCATGTTACGAATAGTTGATAACACTATCGTTGAGTCATCAATGATAAGTGCATTTAGTTGGGTTAATTTCATGCTTACTTTAAATTATTTACTGACGTGAATTACGTAGCTATTGCGGATTGTCTTGATGTCTTGCACGACCGACAAAACAAGAAGCGTTAGGTTTCTACGAAGTTGATATAAGCCTTCGCTAGAATTGGATTCTTTTTCTGCGAATATTTTTATCTAATAGGAGTTAAAAATATTGGCTAATTTGATTCTGAGATGAACTCGAATAAGGAAGGTCATTCATTATATTCAGTACCAAAATGGCGCGTATTTTATGACGGCTTTTTACCCGATAGGTAACACTCTTTTGCTAATTGTTTTTATGGAGAGGATTAAATTTATTTGTGGGGTTTTTCGAGTTCAAATCAAAGATAAAACAATGGCTTGGGGTGTGTTTGTTGGCTGGTTTTTCACGTGAAGGATAAGCCGCCATTAGTATTTTATGGGCGGCTTATAGGTTTTCTAAATGATGTTTGTTAAATCAACTTGGTTTGAAGCAAGCAGATTGTTGGAGGGCTTTATCAATAGATGAAACAAGTTGTTCGATGTGCTCAGCCTTGCTAATGAAAGGAGGCATCATATAAATCAACTTACCGAACGGACGTATCCAAACGCCTTGTTCAACAAAGTGAGCTTGTATGATTTCCATATCGACAGGTGTGTGGGTTTCAACGACGCCTATAGAGCCCAACCAGCGAACATCTTTGACAAGATCGTGCTCGAGTAGAGGCGGTAGTAACTCAGAAAAGAGTTGTTCAATCTGATGAGTCTGATTTTGCCAATGACCTTGCTCTATGATGGACAAACTTGCCGCACCTACAGCACAAGCTAAAGGGTTGCCCATGAAGGTTGGCCCGTGCATAAAGCACCCGGCTTCACCGCCACATACCGTGTCGGCGACTTCTTTACTCGCAAGTGTCGCTGACAGCGTCATATAGCCACCAGTTAGCGCCTTACCTACGCATAAAATATCCGGTTGAACATCGGCATGTTCGCAAGCAAACAGTTTCCCTGTACGACCAAATCCAGTCGCAATCTCATCCAAGATCAGCAATACGTTGAATTCATCACACAGCAAGCGAACCTGTCTCAGAAATTCAGGATGGTAGATGCGCATGCCGCCAGCACCTTGAACGATAGGCTCTAAGATCACGGCAGCAACTTCTTGATGGTGATTTGCCAGCTTTTCTCGAAAGCTGTTGATGTCGTTTTCGTCCCATTGATCCCAAAACCCCGTTTTTGGCGAATCAGCAAAAATGTGCTCAGGCAAAAAGCCTTTGTAGAGGCTGTGCATCGAGTTATCTGGATCGGTCACCGACATTGCCGCAAAGGTATCACCGTGGTAACCATCTCTCAACGTGAGGAATTTTGAACGAGGTTGCCCTTTAGCGTGCCAGTATTGGAGAGCCATCTTGAGACTAACCTCCACGGCTACTGAACCTGAATCAGCCAAGAATACGTGCTCGAGATTATTTGGTGCTAGGTTCAAAAGTTTCTTACATAAATCGATAGCAGGCTGGTGGGTGATACCTCCAAACATAACATGCGAAACCTTATCGATTTGGCTGTGAGCTGCAGCATTGAGCTCTGGATGATTGTAGCCGTGGATGGTTGACCACCAAGAGGACATACCATCAATAATTCGTTTTCCGCCCTCTAATTCTAGGTAAACGCCGTCTGCGTTAGTGACTGGGTAGCAGGTCAGAGGTGTCAACGTTGATGTATAAGGATGCCAGATATGCTGGCGGTCAAAGGCGAGATCCATAGTAACTTCCATTCTTGGTGTGGCTAATAAATAACCAAATGTAAACTTTTGATATTATCAATGTGTTGACAGTCTAAAGCTTGTCGGTAGACTATCCAAGCATAAATACAATCTCTATTGATAGAGATGTAACATCAAATAATAAAAAAGGATCGACACGTGGAAGTTCGTCATGACTGGACAGTTGCTGAAGTAAGAGCACTGCTTGAAAAACCGTTTATGGATTTAATGTTTGAAGCTCAAGTGGTTCATAGACAGTACCAAGAGCACAACCACGTGCAGGTGAGTACACTGTTATCGATTAAGACAGGTGCTTGTCCTGAAGACTGTAAGTACTGCCCTCAGAGTGCTCACTACCGAACGGATGTCGACAAAGAACGCTTAATGGAAGTCGAGCGTGTTTTGGATGCGGCGCAAAAAGCTAAGAACGCGGGCTCGACTCGCTTCTGTATGGGCGCGGCATGGAAAAACCCGAAAGAACGCGATATGCCTCACCTAACTGACATGATCAAAGGTGTGAAAGGCATGGGCCTAGAAACATGTATGACACTAGGCATGTTAACGCCTGATCAAGCAGGTGAGCTAGCGGACGCAGGTTTGGATTACTACAACCATAACCTTGATACGTCTCCGGAGTTCTACGGAAGCATTATCACCACTCGTACTTACCAAGACCGTTTAGATACGCTATCTCATGTGCGTGATGCCGGTATGAAGATCTGTTCTGGTGGTATTATTGGCATGGGCGAAAGTACTAATGACCGTGCAGGCCTGCTTGTAGAGCTTGCGAACCTTCCTGTTCACCCAGAAAGTGTACCAATCAACATGCTCGTAAAAGTCAAAGGCACACCGATGGAAAACGTCGATGATGTTGAGTCTTTCGACTTCGTCAAACTGATTGCGATTGCTCGCATCATGATGCCTATGTCTGCGGTTCGTTTATCAGCAGGCCGTGAGAACATGAACGAACAGATGCAAGCGATGTGTTTCATGGCGGGTGCGAATTCTATCTTCTACGGCTGTAAGCTACTGACTACGCCAAACCCAGATGAAGACACGGACATGCAGCTGTTTAAGAAGTTAGGTATCAACAGCCAACAGGTGGCTCAGAAGCCTGACGAAATTCAAGAAAATGAACTGTTAGATCAAGTGGTGGAGCGGGTTGCTGCTCGTCCAACGAAAGATGACATGTTCTACGATGCCACTGTTTAAATCTCGCATCAAAAGTGCCCTTGTTCATCGCCGTGAGCAGGGGTTAACTCGTCAACTGAAGGTGCTCGAAAACAGTAATGGCCCTTTGCTTACTAGCGAAGGTTCTAGCTTCATTAATTTTTCGAGTAATGATTACTTAGGCTTGGCAAACGATTCTGAATTGGTTGATGCGTGGCAAGTGGGGCTTTCCCAGTATGGTGCTGGTAGTGCGGCATCGCCATTGGTCACGGGTTTTAGTCCTGCTCATCGAAATTTAGAGACTCAGCTGTGTGAATGGCTTGGCTTTGAACGCGCCATTCTCTTTAACTCTGGTTTCAGTGCTAACCAAGCTTTGTTGTTTTCTCTGCTCGAAAAAGACGACTTTCTGTTGCAAGACAAACTTAACCACGCCTCTTTGATGGAAGCGGGGATGCTTTCACCTGCAACCATGAAACGCTTTAAGCACAACGACACGCAACATTTAGAGTCGCTATTGAGTCAAACTCCACAATCCTTGGTCGTGACTGAGGGTGTATTCAGCATGGATGGTGATCAAGCGCCTCTCCGTCAGATATCTAGCCTGACTAATCAATACGACAGTTGGTTGGCGGTTGATGATGCCCACGGTATTGGCGTATTAGGTGATAACGGGGCAGGGAGTTGCAACGCCGCACAAATCTCACCTGATATCTTGGTGGTGACCTTTGGTAAAGCATTTGGCCTTTCTGGTGCTGCGATTCTTTGTTCGTCAGAAGTGGGTGATTACTTAACTCAGTTTGCGCGTCATCATGTGTATTCGACGGCAATGCCACCTTCACAAGCGGTGGCTTTGTCTCATGCATGTCAGATGATTCAAACGCAAGAGTGGCGTCGTGAGAAACTCACGGAGCTAGGTGCGCTCTATGCAGAGCAGATGAATGGTGTGAAAGGTTTTATTGATACTCAGACGCCGATCAAACCATTTTTAATCGGCGAAGCCCAAGCAGCACTATCTATTGCTGAAGAGTTAAAGCGCAATCAAGTTTGGGTAACGGCAATAAGGCCACCAACGGTGCCTATTGGGACTGCTCGTTTGCGTATTACCTTAACGGCGAACCATAGTCAGGAACAGATTCTTCAGTTAACTGACTCGTTGCTTCAAGCAATAGAGCGAAGCAACGACTCTGGAAGCCAGCCAAGCATAGAATCAAGCTTTGAATTAAAGAAAGAGGCTCAGTAAATGTCACAAGAAGCAGTAGTGCATAATTACGTAAGCCAAGATAAGAGTGCGATTGCTGAAGCCTTCGGCAAAGCAGCTGCAACCTATGACAAACACGCTGAGTTTCAGCGCGATGTAGGCCACCGACTATTGGATAAGCTACCGAGTGACCTCTCTGGGTTAAAGGTGCTCGATCTAGGTTGTGGTACAGGGTATTTCTCTGAACAGTTAGTTAAGCGAGGTGCTGCAGTGGTATGTGCTGACCTTTCCAATGGAATGTTGGACGAAGCAAAACAGCGCTGTGGTGTATCAGTCTCTTCATATCAACAAGCCGATGCCGAGCAATTACCGTTTGAAGACGGGCACTTTGACATTGTTTTCTCTAGTCTTGCGTTGCAATGGTGTGACGACTTGTCGTCGCCTTTGAGAGAGATGAAGCGTGTTACAGCGGTTGGTGGACGTGTTATTTTCTCAACTTTGCTTGATGGATCACTGTTTGAACTGAAAAAGTCGTGGTCCAAAATTGACGCACATCAACACGTTAACCATTTTATTACAATCAATCAGGTAAAAATTGCGTTAGCGCAATCTAGCTGTACGGCTCATCAACTAGACTTGCCCACCATCACCGTTTGGTACGACACTGCGTTTGAACTGATGCGCGACCTTAAAGGTATCGGCGCTAATCACGTAAGTGGTCGCTCACAAGGTTTAACAAGTCGCCGAATGTTGCAGCTTGTTGAGCGGGAATATAGAGAGTTTAAAAACCATCAAGGTTTCTTACCAGCAACATATCAAGTTTGTTTAGGGGTTATTCAATTATGATTGATGCATTATTCATTGCAGGTACGGATACCGAAGTGGGAAAAACTGTGGTTTCAAAAGCGATTCTTCAAGCTTTAGCCGCACAAGAGTTATCAACAATAGGCTACAAGCCAGTTGCCGCAGGGTGTGAACAATCCCCTGAAGGGTTACGTAATAGTGATGCACTGCATCTTCAAGAAGCTGCGACGCAAGATATCGCCTACGAAGACGTTAACCCGTATGCGTTGTTGCTACCATCATCACCACACATTGCAGCAAAGTATGATGGTGTGGTGATTGATGAAACCGTATTATCAGTTAAGTTGGCAGAGCATAAGCAAAACTCTGACATCGTGTTAGTTGAAGGTGCTGGTGGTTGGCGTGTACCGGTTTCTGATGAAGAATATTTGTCTAGCTGGGTCAAAAAAGAGCAGCTGCCAGTGGTATTGACGGTCGGTATTAAGCTTGGCTGTTTGAGTCATGCACTGCTAACCGCAGAAGTGATTCGTGCTGATGGACTGAACCTAGTGGGTTGGGTTGCAAACCGCATTAACCCAGGTACTGAACATTACGCCGAAATTATAGCGATGCTTGAAGATAAGCTAGGTGCACCGAAGTTAGGTGAAATTCCGTATGTGCCAAGAGCAAAGTCTAAGAACATTGGTAAGTATATTGATATACAGCCATTGCTCGACCTTTAAACTTCGAGTTATACGTTAAACAAGAAAAGGGCTGCGATTGCAGCCCTTTTGCTATGTTAAGCCTTTTGGCCATGAGTTTATAAACAACTGGCCTTTGAACAAGTCGCTATGGGTTAGTGTTCTTTTGTAAGTCCCATTAGTGCTTGCTGTGTTTCTGTGATTTTTGTCTGTGCCGTTTGCGGTGTTAGGATCCCAATCTGCTTTTTTGCTTCTTCTTCAGTAATCCCTAGGTGACAGCACAGTAAATCGATAGCCATTTGAGTGTTAGTACCTTCAACCATGATTCTTCCCTTTTTGTACATGGACTAGCCAATAAATCATCTGAAGCCACTGTAAACGGATTGTTATACCGACACCATACGACTTAGGTCTAATAGACTGGAGGTGATTCGAATATGGTCTCGTAATCAAATGTTGCAATTTAATGCTTAACCTTGTTTTCTTAATCTAAGACTATATATATAAGTAAGTATAAGTCTTCAAGGTTGGAATAAATTGCTGTCTGCCTTGTCTATAATAATAAGTTTTATAAAAACAGCTTTCATGCGGAGATAAGTAATGAAGCGAGTAATGTTGTTCCTTGCAACCAACCTAGCGGTTGTATTGGTACTAAGTGTTGTTCTTAATATTGTATACGCAGTTACAGGTATGCAACCTGGTAGCCTATCAGGCTTATTGGTGATGGCTGCAGTATTTGGCTTTGGTGGCTCATTCATTTCATTGATGATGTCAAAGAAAATGGCGCTACGATCGGTAGGCGGTATGGTCATTGAAAGTCCACGTAACGAAACCGAACATTGGTTGATGGAGACAGTAAGCCGTCAGTCTCAACAAGTTGGTATTGGTATGCCAACGGTGGCGATTTACGATTCGCCAGACATCAACGCGTTTGCGACGGGCGCTAAGCGTAATGATTCATTAGTAGCAGTCTCTACGGGTCTGCTACACAACATGACGCGTGATGAAGCTGAAGCAGTGTTAGCGCATGAAGTGAGTCACATCGCGAACGGTGATATGGTGACCATGACGCTAATGCAGGGCGTGGTGAACACGTTCGTTATCTTCCTATCTCGTTTCATCGCCAACATTGTTGCGTCGAATGACAACGAAGAAGAGGGTGGCAGCAACATGATGGTGTACTTTGGTGTGTCTATGGTGCTGGAATTAGTATTTGGTTTCTTAGCAAGCTTCATTACGATGTGGTACAGCCGTCATCGTGAATTCCATGCCGATGCAGGTGCTGCGCACTTAGTAGGTAAAGAGAAGATGATAGCAGCACTAGAACGTCTTAAGGTGAGCCATGAGCCACAACTAGAAGGTTCTATGATGGCATTTGGTATCAACGGCAAGAAATCGCTTACTGAGCTTCTGATGAGCCACCCACCACTAGACAAGCGTATTGCGTCTCTACGTAACATGTAATCGCTACGTAATTCTCGTCGCTAGTCGACAAGAGACCTTTTAAAGGCTTCCTTCGGGAGGCCTTTTTTGATCTTGGTGTTCAAGACAGTAAGTATCCGAGGGATATGTGTCTGGTGATAGAGGGTTACTAGTGATGAAGCGTTGCGATATTTATTGGTTGATATAGCACGGACTGACATGTGTAGGGTAATTAGGAGGGGGGCTATGTTCTTTTGATTACAGCTCTTGCTCAGTGCACTTTCTTCCGCTCAACAAAAAGGCTTCCACATGGGAAGCCTTAGTCTATTCTGTGATTCGAAATTCGAATCTTACAGCTTGTCAGTTAGCTCGATAGCTTGACCGATGTAGTTCGCTGGTGTCATCTCTTTCAGACGAACTTTCTCGTCTGCAGGGATTTCAAGGCCGTCGATGAATGCACGCATGCCTTCGCCATCTACACGTTTACCACGAGTTAGCTCTTTTAGCTTCTCGTATGGTTTCTCGATGCCGTAACGGCGCATTACTGTTTGTACTGGTTCTGCTAGTACTTCCCAGTTCTTGTCTAGTTCAGCAAGTAGCGCTTCACGGTTAACTTCTAGCTTGCTAATACCTTTCAGAGTCGAAGTGTATGCAATGATAGCGTAGCCAACACCAACACCTAGGTTACGAAGAACCGTAGAGTCAGTAAGGTCACGCTGCCAGCGAGAAACTGGAAGTTTTTGTGCAAGGTGGCTGAATACTGCGTTTGCTAGACCAAGGTTGCCTTCAGAGTTTTCGAAGTCAATTGGGTTAACTTTATGCGGCATTGTAGAAGAACCGATTTCGCCAGCAATAGTCTTCTGCTTGAAGTGACCAAGAGCGATGTAGCCCCAAACGTCACGGTCGAAGTCTAGAAGGATAGTGTTGAAACGAGCAACAGCGTCGAATAGCTCAGCGATGTAATCGTGAGGTTCGATTTGAGTTGTGTACGGGTTCCAAGTTACGCCAAGAGATTCAGTGATGAACTCTTCGCTGAACTGGTGCCATTCAACTTCTGGGTATGCAGAAAGGTGTGCGTTGTAGTTACCTACAGCACCGTTGATTTTCGCTAGGATCTCAACGTTTTCGATTTGCTTGTATTGACGTTCCATACGGTACGCAACGTTAGCCATCTCTTTACCCATAGTAGAAGGAGAAGCAGGCTGACCGTGTGTACGAGACAGTAATGGAATGTCACGGTACTCGTTCGCAAGTGCTTTGATAGCATCAATTACGTTACGGATTTCTGGAAGAATCACTGTGTCACGAGCTTCTTTAAGCATAAGCGCGTGAGATGTGTTGTTGATGTCTTCAGAAGTACATGCAAAGTGAATAAATTCGTTTACAGCGTGAAGTTCAGGAACGCCAGCAACTTTCTCTTTCAAGAAGTACTCAACCGCTTTAACGTCGTGGTTAGTCGTGCGCTCGATCTCTTTGATACGTAGAGCATCTTCTTCACTGAAGTTAGCTGCTAGTTCATCAAGAAACTGGTTAGCTTCTGCACTGAACGCTGGTACTTCTTTGATTGCATCTGTAGCTGCAAGCTTTTGTAACCAACGAACTTCAACGATAGAGCGGTACTTTAGTAGGCCAAACTCACTAAAGATGCTGCGTAATGCAACAGTCTTGCTTCCGTAACGGCCGTCTACTGGTGAAACAGCAGTCAATGCTGACAGTTCCATGGTGTTCTCCTGAATTGAGTTTTCTAAATTTTGAGAGGTTTATACCAGTAACAATCTCAATTGTCACGCATATTGCGCAATCGTTTGCGTGAGAGTTGTGTTGGTACAAAAAACAAGCTCGCGACGAGGCGCGAGCTAATAAATTACATGCGAGCTAGCAGGATTTGAGCCTGCTCGATCATCTTCTTGCGACCGAAGATAAGGTGGCGACGTTTACCGCCAACTTGACGCCATAACACAGCGCTTCGAATTCCTGATAGCAGCAGGGCACGAACCTTATGCTGGCTCGACGTCTGTTGAAGTACAGCTGGCGTCCCAGAAACCTGAATACGCGGGCCGATAGGGCTCACAACATCAAGGTAGATACTGGCTAGGTTGCTGATCATTTGCTCGTCAAACAGATCAAAGTGTTCAGTTTGACGTTCTGCAGTTTGAATACGATCGCCAAGCTGAGACATAGAGTCGTTACGAGAAGATAGCTTACGCTCAAGTGCCATCAAGCTGATGATGTAGCGAGTAATATCGCTACCAGCTGGAGTACTATCGATACCTTTTACTAAGCACTCAAGGCCAAGCTTTAGGTTCGCTTCACGTCCAAAGACACCCACGGTGTTCGCCGGGTTGGTATTTAAAATAGCATTGAGTGAAGCTTCGAAGGCATCTTTATCACAATGGCCGTCTTTCGCTACTTGTTGAACCAAAGCCACAGCTTGGCAAATTCCAGCGAAAGCAATAGTACGGTCATAAAGTGTATTAGCCACGTAGTAACTCCTAGTTGTCTTCTATTGTTTGTCGTTCGATTATTGGTTAGATGCGCTTTTCAATGATACCACCACCAAGACATACGTTGTCTAGGTAGAACACTGCTGATTGACCTGGGGTCACCGCAATTTGTGGTTCGTCAAAAATAACCTTAATGTTCTCATCATCAATTGGGATGATTGTACAAGGAATATCGGTCTGACGGTAACGTGTTTTTACCGTGCACGTCATAACTTCAGTAATTGGTGTGCGATTAACCCAATGAAGCTGAGAAGCGATCAAACCTTCTGATTTTAAAAGAGGGTGGTCTTTACCTTGTACCGCGATCAGAACATTACGTTTAAGATCTTTTTCACCAACAAACCATGGTTCTTCATTACCGCCGCCACCTTTGGTGCCACCGATATGCAGGCCTTTACGTTGGCCTAGTGTGTGGTACATCAAGCCTTGGTGTTGCCCAATAACTTGGCCTTCTGGTGTCTCGATGTTTCCCGGTTGAGCGGGTAGGTATTTGCCTAAGAACTCAGTGAACTTGCGCTCACCAATAAAGCAGATGCCTGTTGAATCTTTCTTTTTCGCAGTGATCAAGTCTTGCTCTTCAGCAATACGTCGTACTTCTGGCTTCTCTAATTCACCCACAGGGAATAGGCTGCGTGCCACTTGATCTGAGCTTAGCGTATAAAGGAAATAACTTTGGTCTTTATTGCCGTCTAGGCCGCGTAGCATTTCTGGCTTCGCACCAGCGTTTAGCTCTTCTTGTGTTGGGAAAGTACGACGAACATAGTGACCCATCGCGATGTAGTCTGCGTCTAAGACTTCATCCGCAAACTCTAAGAATGCTTTGAATTTGATTTCTTTGTTACAAAGGATATCTGGGTTCGGTGTACGACCCGCTTTGTATTCTTCCAGAAAGTACTCGAATACATTATCCCAGTACTCTGCTGCAAAGTTGATAGTGTGAAGGTGGATACCTAACTTGTCACATACCGCTTGAGCATCAGCAAGGTCTTCAGCTGCCGTGCAGTATTCTTCGTTATCGTCTTCTTCCCAGTTTTTCATGAAAAGGCCTTCTACCTGATAGCCTTGTTGCTGAAGAAGATACGCCGATACTGACGAATCTACACCGCCGGACATACCGACAATTACTTTCTTTTCGCTGTTTCCAGAGCTGATATCTGACATGTCTAAACACCGTTACTATTACTTGGTCGCAGATTCTAACAGAAAGAGAAACGCCGTGACAGATCCGAGACTGGAATCACAGTTTCATTTGCACAAATAGTGCGCTGACTTTGTTAGAGAATCGCATGAGAGCGAGGTGAGTCGCTAGGATGTCAGAAGTATATGTGGCATAGTCGCTCGAAACCCAAGACCTGAGATAAAAAAATGTCTGAACAAAACGAATTTATGCAAGAAGAAGAGCTGATTGAGATTATCGAGAACCAGCTTGAAGATGGCGAACCAGTGAAAGTGAAAGAGACGTTGATGCGTTTAATGATGACTGGCACTCCACGTGAAGAAGCAATTGCGGCTATGGCATGTGCACTGGCAATTGAAGTATTTGACGTTATGAAAAACGGCGCGGAGTTTAATCAAAAACGTTACGCAGAGCATTTGGGCATGCTGCCTGATTTAAGCTTTATGGAAGGCGAATAAAAAAAACCTTCAGCAAACGTTTGCTATAGTTTGAAAGATTGCCGCGTTAAATATAGCGCGGTAGAATCCGCCACCTATTTCCCCTTGACTTAGACTAGCCCTATGAAATTCCCTGGACAACGTAAATCAAAGCACTACTTTCCGGTTCACGCTCGTGATCCTCTAGTGAGCCAAGCTCAAAGCAGTAAAAGAATGTCACGCACTCATATTATCGGTATTGACCAAACATTGGTGGATATTGAAGCAAAGGTGAGTTCTGAACTTATTGAGAAGTATGGTTTGAGCAAGGGACATTCACTGGTTATTGGCGACGCAGCCGCTGAATCTTTATATCAAGAATTAAAAGAACAGTGCCTGATTACCAATGAATACGCTGGTGGCACAATTGGTAACACATTACACAATTACTCAGTATTGGCGGATGACCGTTCTACACTGTTAGGTGTAATGAGCCAAGATATTAAGATTGGTAGCTACGGTTACCGCTATTTATGTAATACATCAAGCAGAATGGATCTGAACCATTTACAAGGGGTAGATGGCGCAATTGGTCGCTGCTTTGCATTAATTACAGAAGACGGTGAACGTACTTTCGCAATTAGCGAAGGACAAATGAACCAATTAAAACCAGAAAGCATTCCTGAAAAAATCTTCAAAAGTGCTTCTGCTTTAGTTTTAACGGCTTATTTAGTTCGTTGTAAGCCAGGCGACCCGATGCCTGAAGCAACAATGAAAGCGATCGAATACGCGAAGAAATACGATGTGCCAGTCGTGCTTACACTAGGTACTAAGTTCGTTATTCAAGATGATCCAGAATTCTGGAAAGATTTCCTTGAGCAACACGTAACGGTTGTTGCAATGAATGAAGACGAAGCTGAAGCATTAACGGGTGAAAGCGATCCGCTTGCTGCATCAGATAAAGCGCTAGAGTGGGTAGACCTTGTTCTATGTACTGCGGGACCTGTTGGCCTATTTATGGCTGGTTATACAGAAGATGCAGCTAAGCGTGAAACGTCATTACCGTTGTTACCAGGCTCGATTGCTGAATTTAACCGTTATGAGTTTAGTCGTCCCGCACATAAAGATTTATGTGAAAACCCAACTAAAGTGTATTCGCACATTGCGCCATACATGGGTGGTCCAGAAAAGATCAAAAATACCAATGGTGCAGGTGATGCTGCGTTATCAGCTTTATTACATGATATGGCTGCTAATAAGTATCACAAAGAAAACGTGCCGAACTCAAGTAAGCACCAACATTCATTCTTGACGTACTCTTCGTTCTCACAAGTTTGTAAATATTCTAACCGTGCTAGCTATGAAGTGTTGGTTCAACACTCTCCACGTTTATCTCGTGGCCTTCCTGAAAGAGAAGATAGTCTAGAAGAAGCGTACTGGGAAAGATAAGGCATTTTTTTGATTTATATTTCACTATTAGAAATATAAAAAAGGCTCCGAAAGGAGCCTTTTTTGTTTCTGAATATATTGAAGCCGTAAATAATACTTTAGTCGACTTAAATATTAATTCTATTGCTTAGTGGGTTATTGATTATTCACTTAGCAAACTCGATGCCTTAAAGAGCAAACTCTTCTAGAGATTTACCAGCATCTAGTTGTTCTTGGATAGCTGAAGGCGTACGGCCTTGACCTGTCCAAGTTTTTTCGTCGCCATTCGCGTCTACGTATTTGTATTTCGCAGGGCGAGGAGCGCGTTTAGATTTTGTTGTTTTAGATTTTGCTTCACCAGAAAGTGCAGCAATAAGATCGGCAACATCGATTCCGTCTTTTGCAATTTGTTCTGCGATAGCAGAAAGCTTAGCTTCTTGCTCTGCTTTTGCTGCGCGTTCTTCAGCTTCAGACTCTTGACGTTCTTGTACAACAATAGTCAGCTTGTCTAGCGCTTCTTCAAGTTGCTCAAGAGTTAATTCACGTGAGAACGCACGAAGGCTACGGATATTTAATAGAGTTTTTGTTAATTCAGACATGATATTTCCCATCAAGGTAAACTAAATAATCCTCCTAATAATAAACAGAGCCTAAGAATAAAACAAATAGTATTTCTTCTATTAGTTATTTAAATAAAAAAATGAGACGAGTGTTTTAAGATGAAAAGATAGACCTCTAATGAACTTATAATAACTATTAAGAATATCTTAAAAAAAACAGGTGATATCTGATATGTGTTAAGTGGAGTAATCCGTAAAAGTTGACTATTCTTCTATTGATTACTTCATTAACAAAAAGCTATTTTTCTCGGAATGATATGTTGCATTGTTGCTCTTGATGGGTACAATTGCGGCTACCTGATGCGGTGCTTTGGTTAATCTGTTGTTAAACTCTGGTTTACACGGTTAATAATGTTACCGCACGTAGAGGTGCAATTATAAAGAGTAGTTTTCGTTGGGGTGATGCCAATGAACGGGAATGAAAGGTGTAATTGCCGAAGTAAATTGTATATCTAAGCAATTTGCTGGGGTTGTGCTCAATAGGTACAACACTGCCATAGTCTTAATTTTAAACTATGGAGCGCTACTGTAGGGTTGGGTGAAGTGTTCACTTCCCTTTCGCTTAGTTCAACATGAGCTTGATAAGCCGTATCAAGTTTATCTGCAGTAGATCTCTAGCCAAATAAAAAACTGGTTTTTGAAGATCATGAATTTAATAGATTTTGCAACATCGCCTTTATCGCTGCTTCCTCCCTTGGTTGCCTTGACTCTTGCTATTGTTACCCGCCGTGTATTAGTTTCCTTGGGTGTCGGTATCGTCATGGGTGCGATTCTACTTGCTGACTACTCAGTAGGTAACGCAGCTAGCTACGTCTTTACTAAAGTATCTGGTGTTTTCATCGAAGATGGTGGTATTAACACTTGGAACATGAGCATCGTTGCTTTCCTAATTATCCTTGGAATGACAACGGCATTATTAACACTGTCTGGCGGTACTCGCGCATTCGCTGAGTGGGCACAGTCTCGTGTTAAGAGCAAACGTGGTTCAAAACTACTTGCTGCCTTTTTAGGTGTATTCATCTTTGTTGATGATTACTTCAACAGCTTAGCGGTAGGTGCCATCTCTCGCCCTGTAACTGACCGCTTCTACGTATCTCGCGCTAAGCTAGCTTATATTCTAGATTCAACTGCTGCTCCTATGTGTGTGATCATGCCGGCTTCTAGCTGGGGTGCTTACATCATCACTATCATTGGTGGCATCTTAGTGACACACGGTGTGACAGAGTATTCTGCACTGGGTGCTTACGTTCGCCTTATCCCAATGAACTTCTACGCAGTGTTCGCATTATTAATGGTGTTTGCTGTTGCGTGGTTTGGTTTAGATGTTGGCAAAATGCGCGAGCATGAGATTGAAGCCTCTCAAGGTCGCGGTTTTGAAGGCGATAATGATCAAAAGCAAGCGCACGATCTAAACGAAGAGCTAGATATTCAAGAGAGCGAAAACGGTTCTGTTTCTGATCTCGTTATGCCAATCGTAGCGTTAATCGTCGCGACGGTTGCAGCAATGCTTTACACCGGTGGCCAAGCGCTTACTGCTGATGGTCAAGCATTCAACTTACTTGGTGCATTTGAAAATACAGATGTAGGTAAGTCTCTGGTTTACGGTGGTGTGATTGGTTTACTCGTTGCGCTAGCAACGGTATTCAAACAGAAACTACCTATGGCTGATATCACAAGAACAATGTGGATTGGTGCAAGCTCAATGTTTGGCGCTATCCTTATCCTTGTATTTGCATGGACGATTGGTTCTGTTATTGGCGACATGAAAACAGGTTCGTACCTATCCTCTCTAGCAACAGGTAACATCGATTACCACTGGCTACCGGTTATCTTGTTCCTTCTTGCTGGCCTAATGGCGTTCTCGACAGGTACATCTTGGGGTACGTTCGGTATCATGTTACCGATTGCGGGTGACATGGCTGCAGCCTCTGACATCGCGCTAATTCTTCCTATGCTAAGTGCGGTTCTTGCGGGTTCTGTATTTGGTGACCACTGTTCTCCAATCTCAGATACAACGATTCTGTCTTCTACAGGTGCGCGTTGTAACCACATTGACCACGTATCGACTCAGCTCCCTTACGCGCTGTCTGTGGCGTTCGTATCGTGTATTGGTTTTATCACCCTAGGAATGACATCATCAACTGGCATTGCATTTGGCGCAGCGTCTCTAACGTTTGTTGCGGTATGTTTTGCATTGGCTTATTTCTCTCGTTGCAAGATAGCAACGTGTAAAAGCTAATCATCATTTGATTGAATAATGAGAAGGGAGGCGTTTGCCTCCCTTTTTTTGTGTTCGTTAATTTAATTTTAAATTTCGTGAAAAAAGTTCGAATAAATGGTTGAAAAAGGGTGTCAGCTTAGTTAGTGTGGAGACAAGACAGCAAACAACCTAAGAGCTGATAAGTATGCGTAAATTAGTAATGAACATTCATCACCATCATCACCCTATCTAGTCTTTCGGGGAGATTTACGTATACCCGGGAGGAAGAATTCTCCCGGAGGTTAAGTCAAAGAATTTAGATTTAAACCCTCGGGACGACAAAGTCTTCCGAGGGTTTTTTAGTTTTAGCACTTTTAAATAATCAATAAATTCAAATATTTGCACAGGGATACAGCAATGCAGACACAACGCCTAAGAATCGCAATTCAAAAGAAAGGTCGCTTAAGTAAAGAGTGCCAAGATCTACTTAAAAAATGTGGTGTGAAATTTAACATCATGGGTGAGCGCTTAGTTGTTCATTCACTAAATATGCCAATCGACTTGTTACTCGTTCGTGATGACGACATCCCAGGCCTTATCATGGATGGTGTGGTTGACCTTGGTTTTATCGGTGAGAATGAACTAGAAGAAGTTCGCCTAGACCGTGTCGCTCTAAAGGAGCCTTCAGAGTTTCGTACACTACGTCGTTTAGACTTCGGTGGTTGCCGCCTTTCTATCGCAATCAACAAAGATGAAGAATACAACGGCCCACAAGACCTAGCGGGTAAACGTATTGCGACAACTTACCCACAATTACTAAAAGCCTACATGGACGAGCAGGGTGTTGAATTCAGCGCTTGTATGCTAACTGGCTCAGTTGAAGTTGCCCCTCGCGCAGGTCTAGCAGACGCTATCGCAGATTTAGTTTCTACAGGTGCAACGCTAGAAGCAAACGGTCTAAAGGAAGCAGAGGCTATCTTCCAATCTAAAGCAACACTGATTCAACGTGTTGGTGATTTCGATGCAGACAAAACGGCATTGATTGAAAAACTACTGACTCGTATGCAGGGTGTTCAACAAGCGAAAGAGTCGAAGTACATCATGCTTCACGCACCAACGTCTCAGCTGGAGCAAATCAAAGCTCTACTACCTGGGGCTGAAGATCCTACGGTTCTTCCTCTATCTACAGACAAAGACAAAGTTGCCGTTCACCTCGTAAGTACAGAGAACTTGTTCTGGGAAACTATGGAACAGCTGAAAGAGTTGGGTGCAAGCTCGATTCTAGTATTACCAATCGAAAAAATGATGGGGTAGTGACGATGAGAACCGTTGTTTGGCAATCTTTAAGTGAATCACAGCAAGACTCGGTATTAGAGCGTCCAGCTATTACTGAAGGTGCAAACATCACAGCGACTGTTTCTGATGTTATTGCAAAAGTACGAAATGAAGGCGATGCCGCACTTAAGGAACTGACTGAAAAGTTTGATGGTGTGACTCCAGAATCTATCCGAGTTAGTTCGGGTGAGATCGAAGAGGCATGTGCTCGTCTAACACCAGAGATGAAGCAAGCGTTGGAGCAAGCTTACAGCAACATTGCTAAGTTTCACGAAGCTCAAAAGCCACAGCCAATTAAGGTTGAAACACAGCCTGGTGTTGTGTGTGAGCAGGTGACGCGCGCGATTAATACTGTTGGACTTTATATTCCGGGGGGCAGTGCGCCACTTCCGTCAACGGTTCTTATGTTAGGTGTACCTGCTCAAATTGCGGGTTGTCGTAAGGTTGTGCTTTGCTCACCTCCGCCCATCGCGGATGAAATCTTGTATGTCGCTAATCTTTGTAAAATCGATGAGGTTTACAATGTTGGTGGTGGTCAAGCCGTTGCTGCCATGGCTTACGGGACCGAGAGCGTGGCTAAGGTTGATAAGATCTTCGGCCCAGGTAACGCTTACGTAACGGAAGCTAAACGCCAAGTAAGTAACGACTTCCGTGGCGCTGCGATTGATATGCCTGCTGGCCCGTCTGAAGTGTTAGTGATTGCAGACGAAACTGCGGATGCTGACTTCATTGCTGCTGATCTACTGAGCCAAGCTGAACACGGGCCAGATTCACAGGTTGTATTAGTAACACCATCACCAGTTATTGCCGACCAAGTAACCGATGCAGTTCAGAAGCAACTGAAAGAGCTGTCTCGTGCGAACATCGCTCAGCAAGCATTGGCTTCAAGTCTAATCATCATTGCTGAATCGATCACTCAAGCGATTGCGATTTCGAATTTCTATGGCCCGGAACACTTGATTGTTCAGACCAAGAGTCCACGTGAACTGCTGCCATTACTAGATAATGCAGGTTCAATCTTCTTGGGTGACTGGTCTCCAGAATCTGCAGGTGACTACGCATCAGGCACAAACCACGTTCTTCCGACTTACGGCTATACCAAGACTTATTCAAGCCTAGGTTTGGCGGATTTCTCTAAGCGTATGACGGTACAAGAGTTAACAGCTGATGGCTTACAAGGCCTAGCGCCAACGGTAGTCACAATGGCGGAAGCCGAAGGTTTGGACGCACACAAACGTGCGGTGACCATCCGAGTTGAAAAATTAAATCGATTTGAACAGCTAAATAAAGCGAAATAAGGGTAGGGCATGGAAAAGTTAGCAAGAAAACAAGTTCAGGCTCTAACACCTTACTTGTCTGCAAGACGCATTGGTGGCAGCGGAGATGTATGGTTGAACGCCAACGAATCTCCGTTTGATAACGAGTACACCTTAAATCTGACTCGACTTAATCGCTACAGCGAGTGTCAGCCTAAAGAGCTAATCGATGCTTACGCTCAATATGCGAGTGTTGCACCAGAGCAAACGTTGACTACTCGTGGTGCTGACGAAGGCATTGAACTACTGATTCGTGCTTTCTGTGAGCCGAACGAAGACGCTATTCTTTACTGCCCACCCACTTACGGTATGTACGCAATCAGTGCAGAGACGATTGGTGTTGAGCGTAAAGTGGTGCCTCTGACTTCTGAATGGCAATTGGATCTTCCTGCTATTGAAGCTCAACTTGACAACGTAAAAGTGGTCTTTGTTTGTAGTCCAAATAACCCAACCGGTAATTTGGTTGATCGCAAAGACATCATCAAGCTGCTTGAAATGACACAAGACAAAGCGATTGTTGTGATGGATGAAGCGTATATCGATTTCTGCCCTGAAGCATCAACGGTGGATTTGCTTGCTCAGTATCCGAATCTAGCGATTCTTCGAACTCTCTCGAAAGCATTTGCTTTAGCGGGTTTACGTTGTGGCTTTACGCTAGCGAACAAAGAGCTTATCGATGTATTGTTAAAAGTGATTGCTCCTTATCCTGTGCCAATCCCTGTTGCTGACATTGCCGTTCAAGCACTTTCAGAGCAAGGACTAGCGCGTGCTAAGTTCCAAGTTCTGGATTTAAGTGCTAACCGAGCGTATTTACAAGCAGGTCTATTAGGCATGCCTCAAGTGACGGTATTTGATGGTTGGGGTAACTACCTACTGGTTAAATTCCCGAACGGCGATGAGTTATTTAAAGCGGCTTGGGATACGGGCATCATTTTGCGTAATTCACCAATTGAAGACTGTGTTCGTATTAGTATTGGTAATCGCGAAGAGTGCGAAAAGACACTTGGATTCATTCGTAACTTTTATCAGTAACGAAAGGCTTACCAGTAATAACATTTGCCAGTTTGAGTGGATTAATTGCAGGCTGGCAAGTGAAACCAATATTTTGGGTTAGCGTTGATTTTAGCTAGGCCAGCAGATTTAAAATTAAAAGGAAGTTCAAGTGAGTAAACAACAGAAAATACTTTTTATAGACCGTGACGGCACCTTAATTGTTGAGCCGCCAGTTGACTTTCAAGTAGACCGTTTAGACAAACTAAAATTCGAACCGTTAGTGATTCCTAGCCTACTTGCACTGCAAGATGCGGGTTATCGCTTAGTGATGGTGACTAACCAAGATGGTCTAGGTACAGATAGCTACCCGCAAGAAGAGTTCGATGCTCCACACAATATGATGATGGAGTTCTTTGAGTCTCAGGGCGTTAAGTTTGATGATGTTCTAATCTGCCCTCACTTTGATGAAGACAATTGCTCTTGCCGCAAGCCTAAGCTGGGTATGGTTAAAGAATACCTACAAGGCGGTAAAGTTGACTTCCAAAAGTCAGTCGTGATTGGCGATCGAATGACGGATCTTCAACTTGCTGAGAACATGGCAATTCGTGGTATCCAATACGGACCAGATGCGCAAACTGAAGGCACGCTTAACTGGCCACAGATCGTTAAAGATCTGACGGTTAATGCTCGTGTTGCTGAAGTGGTTCGTACCACTAAAGAAACCGACATTAAGGTAGCCGTAAACCTTGATGAAACCGGTGACAACAAGATTGATACTGGCATGGGTTTCTTCGATCACATGCTTGATCAAATCGCGACACACGGCGGTTTCCAAATGAACCTGACTGTGAAGGGCGACCTGCACATTGATGATCACCACACAGTAGAAGATACCGCACTTGCTTTAGGCCAAGCATTGAAAGATGCATTAGGCGACAAACGTGGTATTGGCCGCTTTGGTTTCAGCCTGCCAATGGATGAGTGTTTGGCTCAGTGTGCGCTTGATCTATCTGGTCGCCCATACCTTAAGTTCGATGCTAAGTTCAGCCGCGAGCAAGTGGGTGATCTTTCAACAGAGATGGTGGTTCACTTCTTCCGTTCTCTAACTGATACATTGGCTTGTACGCTACACCTTTCTTCTGACGGCAATAATGATCACCACATCATTGAGAGCCTATTCAAAGCGTTTGGCCGTACTCTTCGCCAAGCAATCAAAGTTGAAGGTAACGAGTTACCAAGCAGCAAAGGCGTTCTGTAAGGCTAACGTGAGCAAGGAAAAACAATGAAAGATCAAAAAGTCGTTATTATTGATACTGGTTGTGCCAATGTTTCCTCGGTGAAGTTTGCGATTGAACGTCTAGGCTACGCAGTTGAAATTTCAAAAGAACCAGACGTTGTTCTTGCTGCCGATAAGCTATTCCTACCCGGTGTAGGTACAGCAAGTGAGGCAATGAAGAACCTGCAAGAACGTGACCTTGTTACCCTTGTGAAGCAAGTAGAGAAGCCTCTGCTAGGTATCTGTTTAGGTATGCAGCTGTTAGGCAAACTGTCTCAAGAGAAAGGCCAAAAGGCTGACGAGTTAGTTGAATGCCTAGGTTTGTGTGATGGTGAAGTTCGTTTACTTGAAACGGGTGATTTGCCATTACCACACATGGGTTGGAACACAGTAACCGCGACACCTAACCACCCTTTATTCAAAGACATTGAAGAAGACGAGTACTTCTACTTTGTACATAGCTTTGCAATGCCGGTGGGTGATTACACTATCGCACAATGTGATTACGGTAATCCGTTCACAGCGGCGGTTCAAAGTGGCAATTATTATGGTGTTCAGTTCCACCCAGAACGATCTTCGAAAGCTGGCTCTAAGCTGATTCAGAACTTCTTGGAATTGTAATAAGGATTAGGCAGCGGCTAACGTTGCCATATAAGGAATGTAAATGATTATTCCCGCGTTAGATTTAATTGAAGGCCAAGTAGTTCGCTTATTCCAAGGAGACTACGGGCAAGTAACAGAATACAAAGTAGACCCAGCAGAGCAGTTTAATCTGTATCACCAAGCTGGCGCTGGCTGGCTGCACCTTGTTGACTTAACGGGCGCAAAAGACACAACGGCTCGTCAGTTAGACTTGATTGCTAAGCTCCTTGCTAGCACGCCTGCGAACATCCAGATTGGTGGTGGCGTGCGTAACGAGCAAGATGTCGTTGATCTACTAGAAGCGGGTGCACAACGCGTTGTGGTTGGTTCTACAGCAGTTAAGCAACCTGAGTTGGTGAAAGGTTGGATGGAGAAGTACGGCGCTGAAAAAATAGTGCTGGCTCTGGATATTAACATCGACGAAAGCGGCACACGTAAAGTGGCGATTTCAGGTTGGCAAGAAGATTCAGGCGTGACTATTGAAGCGCTGATTGAAGACTACCTCACGGTTGGTCTTAAACACGTTCTGTGTACCGATATTTCACGTGATGGCACGCTAGAAGGATCAAACGTAGAGCTCTACGTTGATCTTTGTAAGCAGTACCCACAAGTGCAATTCCAATCATCGGGCGGCATTGGTAGCCTAGCTGATATCGAAGCACTTAAAGGCAGCGGTGTTGCTGGTGTGATTGTGGGTCGTGCGCTACTTGATGGTAAGTTTACCGCAGAGGAGGCATTTGCATGTTGGCAAAGCGAATAATCCCTTGTTTGGATGTCCGTGACGGACAGGTGGTTAAGGGCGTTCAGTTCCGTAACCACGAAATTATTGGTGACATCGTTCCGTTAGCGCAACGTTATGCGGAAGAGGGCGCTGATGAATTAGTATTTTACGATATCACGGCATCAAGCGATGGGCGTGTAGTCGACAAGAGCTGGGTGAAACGTGTAGCAGAAGTGATTGATATTCCTTTCTGTGTCGCTGGTGGTATTAAATCAGCGGAAGATGCAGCGCGTATTCTTGAGTTTGGTGCGGACAAAGTGTCAATCAACTCACCGGCATTGGCTAATCCGCAGCTAATCACTGACCTAGCTGATAAGTTCGGCGTACAGTGTATCGTTGTCGGTATCGATTCATACTTCGATAAAGAGACGGGTAAATATCAGGTTTACCAATTCACAGGTGATGAAGCGCGTACCAAAGCAACCAAGTGGGAAACCAAAGATTGGGTGCAGGAAGTACAGAAGCGTGGCGCCGGTGAGATCGTGTTAAACATGATGAACCAAGATGGCGTTCGCAACGGCTATGATATCGAACAGTTAAATATGGTACGTTCGGTGTGTAATGTACCCCTGATTGCATCAGGTGGCGCAGGTGCAATGGAACACTTTGCTGAAGCTTATAAAAAGACCAACGTGGATGGAGCACTTGCGGCTTCGGTATTCCACAAACAAGTCATCAATATTGGTGAACTTAAACAGTATTTAAAACAACAAGATGTAGAGGTGCGACTATGAGTTTTGAACCCGTAAGCTTATCAAAAACAGAAGTAGGCGCATTGTCAGAGCGTATTGATTGGGAAAAAGTCGATGGCTTAGTGC
The DNA here is from genome assembly GCF_041467175.1 of Vibrio sp. 10N.247.310.24. Taxonomy (NCBI): domain Bacteria; kingdom Pseudomonadati; phylum Pseudomonadota; class Gammaproteobacteria; order Vibrionales; family Vibrionaceae; genus Vibrio; species Vibrio sp. 10N.247.310.24. The sequence goes on along the minus strand of NZ_JBFSUD010000011.1, from coordinate 67,988 downwards.
CAGCGATTGTTCAAGATTACCAGTCTAGCCAAGTGCTGATGATGGGATACATGAACCCAGCAGCACTAGAGAAAACAGGCGAGACTGGCCAAGTGACGTTTTTCTCTCGCACCAAAGAGCGCCTTTGGACGAAAGGTGAAACGTCAGGCAACGTATTGCAACTGCACAACGTCGCCTTGGACTGTGACAGCGACACCTTACTGGTTAAAGTTAATCCCATTGGTCCAACGTGCCACACAGGTACAACAACGTGTTGGGATGTGGACAAGCAAGAAGAGTCTCAGATGGTGTGGCTTCATCAGCTTGAGCAGCTATTGGCTGCCCGCAAGGACGCCGATCCTGAATCTTCTTATACTGCCAGTCTATATGCCCGTGGCACCAAGCGTATTTCGCAAAAAGTGGGCGAAGAAGGCGTTGAAGTCGCGCTTGCGGCGACGTCGGGCGATAAGGCGGAATTAGTGTGTGAATCAGCAGATTTGATTTACCACTTGATGGTTCTTCTTCAAGACCAAGGCTTATCGATGAACGATGTGGTGAACAAATTAAAAGAGCGCCATAAGTAAGCTCTCTTTAAATTAATAGAACCGCGTAAAAGACAGAAAAAAGCCCCGCAAACAAACATGTTTACGGGGCTTTTTAATTGTTTAATTTTCAAGATTTCAAGATTTCAAGATTTCAAGATTTCAAGATTTCAAGCTTTTTAAGCTCTACGTCACTTTTCTAACCTCTGACTTTACGTCCTTCCGAGGAGCCTAAGCGACATCAGGAATCTCTTCTCTTAATCTGACTTCTTAGTCGAACGAGTTACCCGCAGCACTTCTTGTATTTCTTACCACTGCCACAAATACACGGATCATTACGGCCGATTTTAAAGCTCTCAACGGTTTGATTTAAGCGTGGGTCAATTTCTGGTTGTGTAGTTTGTTCCTGCTCTGGGAAGGTACCATCAATGTAGTACCAAAGGCCGTCTTCACGTATAAAGCGAGAGCGTTCTTGCATGCAGTATTGTGCGCCTTCTTCATTGAAGTAAGCTTTAAACTCAACAAAGCCTTCGTCTTGGTGCGAGCCTACCGTAGTATCGATGACTTCTAGTCCTGCCCAATCACTGTTGATAGATTCGGCAATACATTCTCTTTGCGCTTCTGCGTTGCAGCTAGGGTGGTAAGTCGCAACAACATAGTCAACCAAACCCAACACGTGCGCTGAATAACGAGAGCGCATCAACTGTTCAGGCGTTTCAACAGCACTGTGGTGAAGGTGCGCTGATTCACAGCACTGTTGGTAAGAATTTTTGCTACCGCATGGGCATAAAGACATGGTCAAATCCTGTAAAAATGGCCTCTGTAAGAGGCCATAAATGAATGTGTTGGAGTTTATCAAGAAACGACTGCTCACCAAAGCTGAGTTTCGATTGAAGTTGCTGTGTGACGTGAACTATTTCAAAGTAGGAGACAGCAGGTCTTGGGCCCAAGAAGTTGCTTCGTCATAAGCTTGACCTAGCTCTGCTTCGTTGAGTTTGAGCAGTTTACGAATGCGCGTTGCTTCATCCCAGCGAGCTTGTTCATAAGCTATGACCATCGCCAAAATGGCACCTAATACGCCTTTACGTTGAATCAAGGCTTGTTTAATCTCATCATCGATCGGCACCGAGTCCAGTACTTTTACTAACGGCAGATCGAATAGGGAGTCGAGCAGCGAGAACATGCCAGTTAAAAAGGCTTGCCCGGGCTCAACCTTAACGTTCATTTTCTCGACCAACAGTTCACATTGGCGCGCGCGTATCACGGCTAAACCATAAAGTGAGTCTGGTTTATCTTCTTTCGCGGATGCGATAGCAACCAGTGACACTAGCTTACGTAGTTTTTGTTCACCAAGATAAACAAGCGCTTGGTGGAATGAACGAATCGGTGTTGATGAGCCACCAGCGGAGTTTACGTAAGAGAGCAGCTTATACGACATAGTCATATCAAGGGTAATCAAACGCTCTACTTCGGCAAAGTTGATAGGATCGTTGGCAATCTCTTTCAACAGTTGAACAATGGTTAAAAAAGCAGGGTTTAATGCGCGAGTTTGGATCATCTCCGGCTTACTGAAAAAGTAGCCTTGAAAGTAGTTAAACCCGGCTTGGATTGCTTCTTGGTATTCTTCGTGAGTTTCTACTTTCTCCGCTAGAAACTCGATATTCAAGTCTTTCAGAGTGTTCATGAACATCGCAGCTTTAGCGATTGAGATCAAACGTATGTCGAATTTGATAATTGATACGTAAGGTAAGAAGCGTTTCCATGCTTTGCTAGGCACAAAATCATCTAACGCGATCGTGTAACCCGCATCATAAATTGTGATGATGGCTTCTAGCAGTTCGTCTGTTGGCTCACAGTCTTCCAGTACCTCGACAACTAAGCTCTCTTTCGGAAATAGAGTCGGGACTAGGTTAACCAAGCTTGCATATGGAAAATTAACGAATCCAAGCTTATCGCCCAATGTATTATAGTGGGTAGATAAGAAGTGGTCGGAAAGCAAACGGCTAGTAGCGAGCTCCGGCTCTACTTCAGGGAAAGTGTTCTTAGGACCATCCCTAAATAGCAACTCGTAACCTATGGTCTTCTTGTCTGCATCGAGTATTGGTTGACGTGCTACGTATGAATATTTCAACTTGGTACTGTGTTCGGTTTATTTTTGATAGACAAATAATAGCTAATTCAGGAGAAATTACCATATACAAGTGAAGAAAATCTGACCGATGATAATAATAAAAGTGAAAGTTTAAGCGTGATGCTAAAAGCGATTGCTAAACTCGCGATTCTGTAGTTCAAAACTTTGCGGAGTGAACACCAGAACTGATCCTTGGGTATACCAATCACCCAGTACGATACGGGTTTTAGTGCAATTGTTAGCACTGAAGGAGTGTATGTCTGGACGGTGAGTATGACCGTGGATCATCAAATCGACGTTGTGTTGTTTCATCACATTTTCGACTTCTTGCGGTGTTACATCCATGATGTCGAGTGACTTTGTCTGCTTATCATCTTTGATATCAGACTGAACCTTGGAGACAATTTTCTTTTTGATAAAAAATGGAATTCTATTAAAGACCCATTGTAACCAGGGCTGATGAACTTTTTCACGAAAGGCGAGGTACTTTATATCTTCGGTACACAGAGTATCACCATGCAATACCACTGCTTTTTGTCCGTAGATATCGATAGTAGAAACTTCATCTAGAAGCTGTACGCCTGTTTGTTTCGCAAATTTTTTGCCAACTAAAAAGTCCCGATTGCCTTGTGTGAAATAACAAGGTACGCCAGTGTTAACTAAGTCTATAAACGTTTGGCGAATTGAATTCGCGAACTCGCTTGTATCGTCGTCACCAATCCAGAATTCGAAAAGATCACCCAACACGTAGATTGCATCCGCTTCTACGGCCTCGTTTTTCATGAAGGTTAAGAAGCAGTCTGTGATGTCTTGTCGTGATGGAGCAAGGTGTAGATCTGATATAAAATATGTTTTCATAGGTCTAAAAAAGGGAGCGATTCGCTCCCTATATCCTGATTTTATCGGCTCATCAATTATTAATACTAACCGAAAGCAAGTGATTAAGCTTCGATTGTAGTTCCAGTGATGATCACTTCTTCTAGAGGTACGTCTTGGTGCATACCCATAGAACCTGTGCTAACACCTTTGATCTTGTTTACGATGTCCATGCCTTCAACAACTTCTGCGAATACACAGTAGCCCCAACCGTCTAGGCTTTCGCTACGGAAGTTTAGGAAAGAGTTGTCGTTAACGTTGATGAAGAACTGAGAGCTCGCTGAATGCGGTTCCATAGTACGAGCCATTGCTAGCGTACCCACTTTGTTCGCTAGGCCGTTGTTTGCTTCGTTCTTGATAGTCGCGCGAGTTGCTTTTTCTTTAAGGCCAGAAGTCATGCCGCCGCCTTGAACCATGAAACCATCGATAACACGGTGGAATAGCGTGTTGTCGTAAAAACCGTCACGGCAATACTGTAGGAAGTTTGCGCTTGTTTCTGGTGCTTTTTCTTCGTTAAGTTGAACTTTGATGTCACCAAAATTTGTGTGAAGGATGATCATGATTGTTACCTTACTGTCTTTTTAATATGAAGTTCGAATTCTAGCGCATGTTGGCGGACTTTCAAATCACCAAATCATTAACTTAACTCGGATGTTTGAGGTAATTCCTGCTTTGGGGGATTACCTATTAAGGTATGACTTGTTATACTGCGATCTTATTTTTGATTAATCCATAAAATAGATAGAGATCATGCTGAAGATATATAACACGCTCACAAGACAGAAAGAGGAATTCAAACCAATTACAGCTGGCAAAGTCGGTATGTATGTCTGTGGGGTAACCATATACGATCTCTGTCATATTGGTCATGGCCGTACGTTCGTTTCATTTGACGTGGTAACTCGTTACCTGCGTTACCTTGGTTACGATTTGAATTTCGTTCGTAATATCACTGATATCGATGACAAAATCATCAAGCGCGCTAATGAAAACGGCGAGTCTTGTGACTCTCTGACTGAGCGTCTGATCGGTGAAATGCACGCGGACTTCGATGCATTGAACATGAAACGCCCAGATGTCGAGCCTCGTGCGACTGAATTCATCACAGAGATCATTGAGTTAGTAGAAAAGCTAATTCAACGTGGCTTTGCTTACGTTGCAAGCAACGGTGACGTGATGTTCGAAGTTAAGAAGTTTGACGAATACGGTAAGCTTTCTAAGCAAGATCTTGAGCAGCTTCAAGCTGGCGCCCGTGTTGACATCGATTCTGCAAAACGTAGCCCGTTAGACTTTGTTCTTTGGAAGATGTCTAAGCCTGGTGAGCCGACGTGGGAATCGCCATGGGGGCCAGGTCGTCCAGGTTGGCACATCGAATGTTCAGCAATGAACTCGTCTATTCTTGGCAATCACTTCGATATTCATGGTGGTGGTTCGGATCTACAGTTCCCGCACCACGAGAACGAAATCGCACAATCTTGCTGTGCACATGGCACCCAGTATGTGAATACTTGGATGCACAGTGGCATGGTGATGGTAGACAGAGAAAAAATGTCTAAGTCACTGGGTAACTTTTTCACTATCCGTGACGTACTTCAGCATTACGATGCAGAGACAGTTCGTTACTTCCTGATGTCTGGTCACTACCGTAGCCAACTGAACTACAGCGAAGATAACCTAAATCAGGCTCGTGCATCACTTGAACGTCTCTATACATCACTTCGTGGTCTAGACGTTACAGCAGCCCCTGCTGGTGGTGAAGAGTATGTGACTCGTTTCTCTACAGCGATGAACGATGATTTCAACACACCTGAAGCTTATTCAGTGCTGTTTGAAATGGCTCGTGAAATCAACCGTATCAAGACTGAAAGCATCGAAAAAGCAAGTGCACTTGGTGCGCTGATGCGTGAACTGGCAGACATCATCGGTATTCTTCACCAAGATCCAGAAGCTTTCTTGCAAGGCGATGCAGCGGGTAACGATGACGAAGTCGCTGAAATCGAAGGCCTAATTAAGCTACGTAATGACTCTCGCGCTTCGAAGGATTGGGCAAATGCCGATCTTGCACGTGATAAGCTGAACGAGCTAGGTATTGTTCTGGAAGATGGTCCAGAAGGTACGACTTGGCGTCGTAAGTAAATCTGATAAAAAGGGCTGATTTTCAGCCCTTTTTTCTAGCAAAAATTCTCTAATTTCACCTTTTTATCTTCAACTTTTAATTAACAGGAATATTTCTGTGGCTCAGATGTATTTTTATTACTCGGCAATGAACGCGGGTAAATCAACAACGCTTCTTCAATCTTCATTCAACTACCAAGAACGTGGTATGACACCAGTGATCTTTACGGCTGCATTAGATGATCGCTATGGTATCGGTAAAGTGAGTTCACGAATTGGTCTTCAATCTGAAGCTCAACTGTTTAAAAACGACACCAATATGTTTGAGGCAATTCAAAAACTCAACGAAGAAGAAAAGCGTCATTGTGTATTGATCGATGAGTGTCAGTTTTTGTCGAAAGAGCAGGTTTACCAACTAACAGAAGTGGTTGATAAGCTGCACATCCCTGTACTTTGCTACGGTTTGCGCACTGACTTCTTGGGTGAATTATTTGAAGGTAGCCGCTACTTGTTGTCTTGGGCTGACAAATTAGTAGAACTTAAAACAATTTGCCACTGTGGCCGTAAGGCCAATATGGTAATTCGTACAGATGAGCACGGTGTGGCAATTGCTGAAGGTGACCAAGTCGCTATTGGTGGCAATGACCAATATGTTTCGGCTTGCCGTTTACATTATAAAGAAGCGTTAGGTAAATAAGCAGCCTATAAGTCGGCATTGCTAAAACCAATAGCGTTCAAATTAGAAAACGGTGACCTAGCGTCACCGTTTTTGTTTATTGAGCCGAGCTTTTGTTTTATTCCAAGCCGAGCTTCTATTTTATTCTTAGTCGATCTTTTGCTTTATTCGAAACCGAGCCTCTTTAATGCTTGATAGGCATGGTCAACGTCGTCAGGGATGGGCATCTCAATTTGAAAGCCCTGAGCGGGGTAGGATTTGATTCGCTCATAATCAGCAATCAACGCACCTAACACCATGTCTAACGGCAAATCTTCGTTAAAGTAATCATCCCAATTCTGCCATTGTGATGTCACTGTTATCTCGGAAGTTTCGTCAGGCCACTGTTTAGCAAACGTGGCGTAAGTGCGTTTCTCCATAAAGGGTTTCTGTACTAAGGTCAGGCGTTTCGGGGATAGTCCACGCTCAGTCAACAATTTGTGGGTGAATCGTACGTTCTCCCCAGTATTAGTTGCGTGCTTCTCAATGATAATGTCAGAGTCAGGCACGCCAGCGTCTCGTGCGATAGCCGCGAATGTTTCAGCCTCTGAGCGTTCAAAACTGCCTTCAGTAAAGCGTCCCACACCGCCAGAAAATACGATATAAGGCGCCACACCTTGGTGATAGAGCTCAGCAGCGTATTCAGCAACGCGAGTATCGTTACTGCACAACACAAATATACAATCTGAAGGCGTGATGTCATGACCCATCGACATGAAGTTCCAAAGGGTGTCGATCGAGTGATATAGCTTACCCTTTGAGTTCTTTGTTACAGGTTGCTTAGCTATGGATTGCTTAGTCATAAAGAGCGTCCAATGTGGAATCGAATTTAAACGAGTAACCTAAACCGAGGATCTTTTTAGAAGAGATCAGCTTGTCTGGGGTATCGACAATAGGAGGGAGTGGCTCGCTGCTATTGGCACTTTTTAATGCTGCTGCGTAGAACTCTGCCTTGCTCACTGTATTTGGTGTGGTGACATTTACGATTTCATTGTGCAGTTGATTGATGGCGAAATCGACCGCACCAATCGCATCATCAAGGTGAAGCATGTTGGCTGGTGCTTGAGAGCTGACCTGCTTTAGCTTGCTTGCGAATCGAGATGGGTGACGGCTAGGGCCGATTAACCCACTGAAACGAAGAATGGTGTAATCGATGCCGGAATCCATCACCAGCTGTTCAGCTTTCAGCATCACGCGTGCATTGTCCGAAAATGCGGATGCTAGCTCGTTGCCTGAGGTTGAAAGGGGGAGTGAAGCATCCAGTTCGTTCAATACGCCAGGTTTGGTTGGGTATACGGTTGTTGAACTGACCATGATGAGCTTCTTAACGTTGGCCTTTTGACAGGCATTGGTGAGTTGCTGCCAGTAGTCGGCGTACTCTTGTCCTACTCCCTTTCTAAAGCCTGGAGGGAAGCTACCAATCACTATCTCAGTGTTGTTTTCGAGTAACAACGAATAGAGTTCGCCGATAGTCTCATCTGGCTTTGATGAGTCAAAACTAAACACTTCACATGGAACTCGTTTGTTCCCAACAGCGTCTGCACCTGCTTGGGTCGTTTTCGTGACCACAACTTGGTTACCATGTTTTTCTAAATGTTCAGATAAAGGTGCACCGACCCATCCTGCACCAACAATAAATATAGAAGCCATGTGTTCCTCACAACTGCAAATGACGAATTTACAATAAGCCTAACAAACCTTTGGCCAAAAATGAAAAAACTCCACGGCCGAAGCGAGTGGAGTTTTTACTAGAACCGTGGAGTTTTAGTTCAGTACGCGAAGTAACTTGTCTGCGCGCTCTGCCATCTGGATACCTTCATCTGTTAGGTAACCACCGTCTGGCTGAGTGCAAAGATTCTTTTCGAATAGGCGCTTAACAGCGTCTTGAGTTTCTTGAGCAGCCTCTTGATGAACTTTAATTCCAGTAGCGGCGCTACTTACATCAAATTGAAGAAGGAGGTTTAAATCAGCAATATGTTCAGCGTTGTACTTCATAATTAACCTATATATTCATAACGTTCTCTACCTTCACCTTAGTGCGCATTCACGGCTCAAGCAATAGCAAATAAATAGAATTGATAAGTGATACCAAATTGAATGATTAATCGTCGTATGGTGGGTTTATTTTAGTTAGATTGCGTGATTTGCAGCCACTTAAATTCTGAACGATGTTTATTGGGAAGTGGTTGTAATATATTGTGTCACTAGAAATATATTGCATCCAGCTAATATTGTATAAAAAGGAAACGCATCAGTGAGAGTGAACAAAGTAGCATTAACGATCAGTATGCTATTTGCTATCTCAGGTTGTCAAAGTACACCCTCAGAGCAGACAGGCGCGAACCAAACCACAAATGACAATGAATCAACAGTAGAGGTCCGTTCATTTCAGTCTGTCCAAAGTGTTTACTCCGAGTGGGAGGCTAAGCTTGAAGAACACGCTCAATTGTCTCTCTATGCTCCAGAGAATTACAATGAACTATTAGACGCTTGGAATGATGCTGAAAGCATTTATGCGGACTTACTGAAAGATCAAACACGGTTAACCAAGAGTTACTCGATTTTTTCGACATTAACTTACGCCGAAGCCTTTGATGAAAAAATCGCGTTGATTCGATCAAATTATGACTCGATCTTAGTGCTAAAGGAAAAGGCTGACAGAGTATTAGCCGACTCGATAGTGCAAATGGATTACTTAAAGTTTCTTGGTGCCGACACTATGTTTGCATCGAGCTACAAGCGCTTGTATTCAGAATACAGCGAGCTGTTTGAGTATGTGCTGGTTGACGAACTTGAAGATGCTCAGGAAGCACAGGTAGAGTTTCTTAATAACGCGAGTTTGTTAGAAGTTAAAGTGGCCCACAAGAAGTACATCGAACCTTTGAAGGATGAGTTGGAGTTCTTGGAAGATGAAGATTTCGACGACGTTGTTCCACTGACGTTTGCTAAAGCGGCATCTCAAATTGCTTTGGCAGAAAGCCAAGTGAAAGCCAGTCCCCGTGAAAAGTCGATCATTGAAGACGCAGTTCACGCTGCAGAGTTCGAATTAAACCACGTGCGCAGTGTTGCTCATGAAGTTAAAGTGCTCGCGAGCATTAAAGGTGACAGATTCGAACAATCGGTTTTGAATGCCGAGAATCAGCTATTGAGCATTTCACGAGCGGTTAATGATGAAGATCACCGTGATGTCGTATTACGACTTCAGTCTCAGAAAATTGTAGCGAGTGTTAAAGCGCTGAAAGGCTCAGACATGACGGCGTCATTAAAGTCAGAGATTAAAACTTTGACTGAGCGACTCGCTAAGTTAGAAAGTGAGAATCAGAAACAAACACAGAAATTGGTTGAAGCGACCAAGCACAACCAATTGTTAGATGATCAGGTTACCAAGAGTGATGCTCATATAAAGAGCCTAGAAGAGTTAGTGGATAGTTTGAAAAGCTTAGGTGGTAAAGTTGCCAGCGAAAGTGACTCTGATGTGATTCTTCCTAGTGTTGAATCTAGCCTAGAGGATGCATCTCTCGAACAATCATTAGAAGAAATGGTTGAACCTTCGGTTTAGTAAGACTAATTTCTTTATTTGTGATTGAGTTAAAAGCGCCTAAGGGCGCTTTTTTACGTTCTGTTGATCTATGTCAAAATCTGAAAACAAAAGTGTTCATTGAGTCATTATAGTGTACGTTATTCTTTGTGTTTTAACGTAACTTGTTGATATTTATAGATGTGTTATTTTCTATGCTGATAACTAATCATTCAGCAGAGTTTTATTTTTACTACTAAAGTCGTATGAATTTGGAATAACTTGGACTAATTCCTTTCAACAGGGTTGTGAGAGGCATTTCGAGCTTAAAATAGCTCTTGAATTCAGAAATGAAAGAGAGGATTATCGCGCTCCCGACGACATGTTTCAAAATGTAAATCATCATGAATCTAAACCAATTCGACTCATTATTACCGCCACAAATGGCTGAGCGCGCTGCAGATATTGGCGTAGGTAAAGCAACCAAAGATCCAATCAAATCTTTTCTCCTAGCGATTTCTGCTGGCATACATATTGGTATCGCGTTTGTGTTCTACACAATCGTGACTACCGGCGCTGGTGATTTACCGTGGGGTATTACTCGCTTATTGGGTGGTCTAGCTTTTAGCTTAGGATTAATCCTTGTTGTTGTTACTGGTGGTGAACTGTTTACCAGCTCGGTGTTGACGCTTGTTGCTCGCGCAAGTGGCAAGATTACCTGGCGTACATTAGTTAAGAACTGGACCACGGTTTATGTCGGTAACTTAATTGGTGCATTGCTGCTGGTGGCCTGTATGCTTCTGACTAAACAGTACATGTTCGATCATGGGCAAGTGGGTTTGAATGCCATGGCGATTTCCCAACACAAAATGCACCATGATTTTATCCAAGCTATCGCGCTTGGCATCATGTGTAATGTGTTGGTTTGTATCGCGGTATGGATGACGTTTAGTGGACGTACACTGACTGACAAAATCGCAGTTATGATTTTACCTGTGGCGATGTTCGTATCAGCCGGTTTTGAGCACTGTATTGCCAACATGTTCCAAGTCCCTTTAGCTATCGGTATCAAAACATTTGCTCCCGCAGAATTTTGGACAATGACAGGCGCTAACCCTGCGGACTACGTTGATCTGAACATGATGGACTTTTTGATGAACAACTTGCTGCCCGTTACCATTGGTAACATCATTGGCGGTGGTATCTTTGTTGGTATGTGGTACTGGTTGATCTACCTACGTGACTAATAAGGGTGGCGTGATCCACCAAGCAAAGGTTTCGTGATTAATTCCGATTACGCGGTTAATCCAGTTTACGAGTTAACTGGGTAACTTGGACTCAGTGAAAACACTGAACTGACTTATGACATTTAAAAGACGGTCTGCATTGCAGGCCGTTTTTATTTGTGGAAAACCTACTTATTCATTTCTTAAATTATCATGTGAACGCTCAATAGCGAGGATCACCGTGTGTGTATATGTCTTTGAAAACACCCAAAGATCAAAGGTAATGATCTTTCCCTAGGTGGGAATGGACAAAAAAGGATCTATATTGATTTGGTTATCCACAATTTCTGTGGATAACCTGTCTCAAATTCAGTGAGTAACCAGATCTAAGTGGGGTAGGGAGGCTATTTCGAAGGCTGTATTTGCGCGAGAACTCGGCCTTCTTTAGTAAGAGATGTCTTCAATGAGAGCTGAAGTGCAAGTGCTAAAGAGCAGCTCATCATCACGAAGATAGCTAACATGATCATCAACTGATACTTAATCGCAATCATCGGTGATGCACCTCCTAAGATCTGTCCTGTCATCATTCCCGGTAGCGTGACTAAGCCTGTAGTTGCCATAGAGGCCATAATTGGTGACATCGCCTTCTGTATCGCATTACGAACAAAAGGCGCGGCTGCATAGGAAGGAGATGCGCCCAAAGCGATAGCCGCTTCGTACTCTGATTTCTGCGTTTCAAAAGCCCCAAACAAGTTCTGCAATGCCACGATATTACTGCTTAAGCTATTACCTAACAGCATCCCTGCAATAGGGATAAGGTACTGTGCGTTAAAAACCGGTGTCGGTTTAATGATGAAAAAGCAGATAAACAAGACAATAGGTACACAAGTTACAGCAAGGCTAACGGCTATAGGACCTAAAAGTAGGTTTTTGGAGAGCCTAGATTTTTCAACAATTGAGCTTGCCCCAACGATGATCATTGCAAATAGCCACAGTAAATTGACCCATAAGCTATTTAAGGTGAACAAGTATTCTAGGTAAAGTCCCACTAGAAATAGCTGAATAACCATACGGATTATGCTGACAGAAGCCTCTTTGCCAAGGCCGAGTTTTAACTTGTAGTTGATGGTAATGGGTAGCAAGAGAAGTGAGCTGAAGAACAATAACTGCCACCAAGATATATCAATAACGTCTTGCATAATGATTCCTTTTAAGTGGTCTCCATCATATCTGAAAGTGCCAAATGATGCATTTCACCTGTAAAGTCGCCAATTCTAAAAATGATCAATCATTTAACAAACAAAACACAAAATAGTGGTTGTTTGAGGCTTTTTTAGCTACTACTTAGTAGGTAAAAAGTTAAAATTGGTTGTCAGATGGTTGCGTGTATGTTGGTTTTTAACATTTGTGAAATATACTTAATTCTTCACATTTGTTAATACTTTTTAATAACTTTGTTTAACTGAAAACAAGTTTGGATGACCTCAAAAAAGTATTGATTAGCAAGGGTTATAACGGGGGATTTGATTGAACCCTACTTTGTGTATGGTCTAAAATTTGTTGTTAGATACTCAAGAACTTTAGCCCCATAGAATGGGTTACTCGAAATTACTAAATACAAAATAGGCAAAATGTATGAGTGATGTTAATAAAATTGAAACTGGCGAAAAACGCTCGTTGGAGTGGAAGTCTTTCCTCTTCATTGCGGTGGTTCTCTTTCCAATATTAAGTGTGGCTTTTGTAGGCGGTTACGGCTTCCTAGTTTGGGCACTGCAAGTGTTTGTATTCGGACCTCCTGGTGCTCACGGCGGCATGTAATGCCCTCTAGTAACAACATTTTTTAAAATCAATATTTAAGAGAGCTAAACATGAAATCATTTTTAGTTAAATTATGGCGCACAATGACTCGCCCTGCAGTACACATCAGTCTTGGTGTACTAACTATGGGTGGCTTTATCGCCGGTGTTATTTTCTGGGGCGGTTTTAACACAGCTCTAGAGCACACAAATACAGAAGAGTTCTGTGTAAGTTGTCACACCATGCGTGACAACGTGTACGTAGAACTACAAGAAACGGTTCACTGGAAAAACACTTCTGGTGTACGTGCTACTTGTCCTGACTGTCACGTTCCACATGAATGGACAGCAAAAATCGCTCGTAAGATGCAAGCATCTAAAGAAGTATTCGCTCAAGTATTTGGTGACCTAGATACACCTGAGAAATTCGAAGCTCGTCGTATCGAACTGGCTAAACACGAATGGGATCGTTTCTCTTCGAACAAATCTCTAGAGTGTAAAAACTGTCACAACTACGATTCAATGGACTTCGAGAACATGCGCCCAACAGCGCGTATCCAGATGAAGAATGCAGCAGAACGTGATCAAAGCTGTGTTGACTGTCACAAAGGTATTGCTCACAACCTTCCAATGGATATGGCATCAGCAAGCGGTATTGTTGGCGAGCTAGAAAATGTAGCAAGCAGCACATCTTACGCAAATGGTTCTGACGTGATCTCTATTCGTCACCTCCCAATGTACACGGATGAAACAGCAACAGTTGAAGCGGGTCTACTCAGCCCTGCAAGTAAAGTTGCGGTTATCGACGAAAAAGGCGACATGATCAAGATTCAAATCGATGGTTGGCGTAAAGCGAAAGGTTTCGGACGTGTAATCCAAGAAGACTTCGGTATGAATATCTCAACTGCAATCTTGACCAAAGAAGTATCTCAAAGTGACGTTATCACTGTTGGTGAGAAGAAAGAAGATGAGCTTACTGGCCTTCCATGGGAAGAAGTTAACCTAGCACTTTGGATGAAGAAAGAGTCTATGGTTGATAACTTCGATCCAATCTGGAACGCAGCGGGTCAAGCGTACCAATCTAACTGTTCAACGTGTCACTCACAGCCAGATGAAGCTCACTTCAGCGCTAACGGTTGGGTAGGCATGTTAGATGGTATGATTGCATTCGTTAACTTCGATACAGATACAGAAGCACTTGTTCTTAAGTATCTACAGAAGCACTCATCAGATTTTTCTGAAGGCCATCACTAATAAGACGTCAATTGGAGTAACACAATGGCAATTACAAGAAGAAGTTTTCTGAAAGGTGTCGCGACTACAAGTGCGGCATCGGTTATCGGTCCAAGCTTATTGGCGTCGGCATCAGTGTCTGCAGCAGAAACAGACGGCGCGTGGAAAGTCTCTGGTTCTCACTGGGGTGCATTCCGAGCTCGCGTTTATGCGGGTAAAGTACAAGAGATTAAACCTCTAGAAATCGATCAACACCCAACTGAGATGTTGAAAGGTATTAAAGGTATTATCTACAGCCCATCACGTGTGCGTTACCCAATGGTTCGCCTAGATTGGTTGAAGAAGCATAAATACAGCGCAGACACGCGTGGTAACAACCGTTTTATTCGTGTGACTTGGGATGAGGCACTAGACCTTGTTTACCGCGAACTAGAGCGCGTACAGAAAGATTACGGTCCATGGGCGCTTCACACAGGTCAAACTGGTTGGAGACAAACGGGTCAGTTCCACAGCTGTACTAACCATATGCAACGTGCAATGGCACTTCACGGTTACTCTGTGAAGAAAATCGGTGACTACTCAACAGGTGCTGGTCAAACGATCATGCCTTACGTGCTAGGTTCTACTGAAGTTTACGCACAAGGTACATCTTGGGAACTTATCCTAGAAAACAGTGACAACATTGTTCTTTGGGGTAACGATCCAGTTAAAAACCTGCAAGTAGGTTGGACATGTGAGACTCACGAGTCATTCGCGTACTTAGAACAGCTGAAAGAAAAAGTTGCTAAGAAAGAGATCAACGTTGTTTCTGTTGACCCTGTTAAAAACAAAACAGGCCGTTACCTAGAAAACGAGCAAATGTACATCAACCCACAAACTGATGTGGCGTTCATGCTTGGTGTTGCTCACGTTCTTTACAACGAAGATCTATACGACAAGAAGTTCATCGAAACTTACTGTCTAGGTTTTGAAGACTTTATCAAGTACGTTCAAGGTGAAACGAAAGATAAAGTTGAGAAGACACCTGAGTGGGCTTCGGCTATCTGTGGTGCAAGCGCGGACTCTATCCGTGAATTCGCTAAGATGCTGGTTAACGGTCGTACGCAGATTCTTGTCGGTTGGAGTATCCAACGTCAACAACACGGTGAGCAGCCTTACTGGATGTGTGCCGTTATCGCAGCAATGGTTGGCCAAATCGGTCTACCTGGCGGTGGTATCTCTTACGGTCACCATTACTCTGGTATCGGTGTTTCTTCAACTGGCTTCGCTGCTCCGGGTTCATTCCCGTTGAACATCGACCAAGGTCAATCGCCTAAGCACACTAACACTGATTACAACGGTTACAGCCGTGTAATCCCTGTTGCTCGTTGGGTAGATAGCTTGCTAGAGCCAGGTAAGAAGATCAAAGCGAACGGTTCAACGGTTACACTACCGGATATCAAGATGATGGTATTCAGTGGTAATAACCCGTGGCACCACCACCAAGATCGCAACAAGATGCGTAAAGCATTCAAGAGCCTACAAACTGTAGTGGCTGTTGATTTCGCTTGGACTGCAACTTGTCGTCACTCTGATATCGTGCTTCCTGCATGTACTCAGTGGGAACGTAACGATATTGATGGTTACGGCGCGTACTCTGGTCGTGGTTTGATCGCGATGCACAAACTAGTCGATCCTCTGTTCCAGTCTAAAACTGACTTCGAGATTATGTCTAGCCTAACTAAGCGTTGGGGTCGTTACGACGATTACACGCGTGGTATGGACGAAATGCAGTGGGTTAAATCTCTGTATGACGAATGTCGTGCATCAAACGAAGGCAGCTTCGAAATGCCTGAGTTTGCTGAGTTCTGGGAGAAAGGTTTCCTAGACTTCGGTAAAGGTAAGCCATGGACTCGTCACGCTTCATTCCGTGAAGATCCAGAGATCAACGCACTAGGTACGCCTTCTGGTTTCATCGAAATCACAAGCCGTACTGTTGGCAACATGGGTTACGAGCACTGTCAAGAACACCCAATGTGGTTTGAGAAATCTGAACGTTCACACGGTGGTCCAGGCTCTGATAAACACCCGTACTGGCTACAATCTTGTCACCCAGACAAGCGTCTTCACTCTCAGATGTGTGAATCTGAAGAGTGGCGTGCGACTTACGCGGTACAAGGCCGTGAGCCAATCTACATCAACCCAATCGATGCTAAGAAGAAAGGCATCAAAGATGGCGACGTAGTACGTGTGTTCAATGACCGTGGTCAACTACTAGCAGGTGCTGTTCTAATGGATAGCTACGCACCTGGTGTTGTTCGTATCGAAGAAGGCGCTTGGTACGGCCCGATCAACGAGAAAGTGGGGGCGCTAGATACATACGGCGATCCAAACACACTAACTCAAGACATCGGTACGTCTGAACTTGCTCAAGCAACGTCAGCAAACACATGTTTGGTTAACTTCGAGAAGTTCCAAGGCAAACTGCCTCCAGTAACTTCATTCGGTGGTCCAATCGAAGTTTCTTAAGTCTTGTACTTAAGAACCAAGATTAAAGCTTGAATTAAAGCCCCTGTAAGCACTCTTACAGGGGCTTTTTGTTTTTCTAGCCTGTGTGCGGGATTTCTAATTAAGCATTGTCATAACGCTAAGAGGGGGCGTTTTTGAGACAGGCGATAACGACGTGCCGTTTGAGATAGGCTGTAGAACTATGAACTATGAACTATGAACAATGAACAATGAAGCAGGAAGGGAGTGTAAAAAGAATCTGTTGTAAGGACTTAGGCAGACGGAAACAAAAAGGCCGATACAAAGTATCGACCTAATAGAGACCTATGGAATTGAATCAGCTTGAGTTAAATCTCGAACATAAACCAATAACCGTATGCACAGATTAATGCGGGTATGCCTGAATATAATGTGGCTACAAGGGCGGCTTTCGGTGCCATTGCGATAGCAGGGAATAAAGCATCACCATCATTTGAAATTGCGTTACCGACCTGAGCTGAAAGTGGCAGTGCACCTGAAAGGTAAAGGCTAGTGACCAACAATTGCGGACCACACCCCGGCAGTAAGCCCATCAACACACCCGCCAGGGGGAGCATCATCCCCCAGCTTGAGAATAGCGTCGCAAAATCGACATTTGCAAGCACAGAGCCAAACTCGAAGAAAAGAAAAGCGACCACCACCCATGCAGTGACAAAGTTTGTATCTTGAGCGGTTTTTTGTAGTGGGTGAGAACCTATACATTTTTCATCTTCACTTACGGCCGATTTGTAATCCTCAATTTCACGAGTAAGCCCCCACAAAAACATCGAGCTGATCAGTAAAATCGTTCCCGTCCATTCCATAGACATCTCAGGCAGTGTCAGCAACTGGTTTACATCGATTTGAAAAGAGCCAAGCAGGGCAACAGCGGCTCCCGGAATAATAAGCACAGACCATAGGTAACCCTGAAGGTTTATCGCTTTTTTAGAGACAGGGCTTTGATCTTGAGGTTGTGAGGTACAGCTGTTTTCCGCTTCATTTCTCTCTGCCTGTTTCGGGCGTAAAAAGTCGTCTGCGTGAAACAAGTTTATGATTCGTCCTGAGGCGGTACCCACGATTACACCCATCGCCATCATGGCTAAACCTGTTTTGGGTTCGCTAGCAATTAACAGGAAGGCCGCGTCACCCATGGTTGAGACGAGTACAGCCACAACCGCACCAAATCCGAGTTTGCCTGAAATAAATTGTGTGGTGACCACAATCGCTCCCCCACAGCCTGGCAATGCGCCCATTAGCGCGGCGAATACAACTTGGTTTGAACGAGATTGATGGACGAGCTTATTGAAGACGTTATCTTTGTTGATGTATAGACTTAACCAGTGGTAAATCGCTAGGGTTAGCGCAACGTAACATGACACTGCCCAGAAGGCGTCAGACAAGGTAGTGACCGTCAATTCTCGCGTAGCAGGAGCTGCAACTAACGCCGCAAGTGAAATAGGTAAAAGCAGGCGCTTAAAAGACAGTGAAAACTGAGTTGTTTTCGCAGCGCTGCTGCTTGGCAAAAAAGAGATTAGTCGATCCATAAGTGTCACTCAAAATTTGTGTATTAAGATAATCATATACGAATGATAATAATTATCAATTGCATTCGTTGTTTTTTTATCTTTTGTTACCATTGGCCAAACCCACGAAACATGACCAATCTAAAAAAATGAGGTAAAGTATGCCTAATAAAGAGAGACTCTAAAGGTAGAGTCATAATTGTTAGTGTAATAGGAAGAAACATGATTTTAGTTGTTGGTCACAAAAACCCTGATAGTGACAGTATTTGTAGTGCGTTAGTTGCAACTGAGCTTCTTAAAGCTCGTGGCGAGGAAGCGACACCAATTCGCCAAGGCGAGATCAACCGCGAAACTCAACACATTCTAGAAGTCGCTGGTGCTGAAAAGCCAGAACTTCGTACTTCTGTTGCTGGTGAGAAAATCTGGCTAGTAGACTACTCAGATCTTGCACAAGCACCAGACGATGTAGCTGATGCTGAGATCGTAGGTATTGTCGATCACCACCGTCTAGGTGACGTGATGACAGTTAACCCTATGGAAGCTTGGATCTGGCCTGTTGGCTGTACAAATACAGTACTTTTCAACATGTTTAAGATTGAAGGTCACGCTATCTCTCAACAAATCGCTAAACTGATGATGTCTGCAATTCTTTCAGACACAGTTGGTTTTGCTTCTCCAACATGTACTCAAAAAGACAAAGACGCGGTTGCTGAGCTTGCTGAAATCGCTGGCGTAACAGACGTTGATGCATTTATCAAAGCGCTTCTAATTGCTAAGACAAACATCGAAGGCCTATCTGCTGCACAGTTAGTAGAAAAAGACCTTAAAGGCTACCCATTCAACGGTCGTGATGTTGTCGTTGGTCAAGTTGAGCTTGCGACTCTTGAGCAAGTAGACGGCATGATCGAAGCTCTAGAAGCTGATCTTGAAGCGCGTTGTGAGAAAGATGGTCTAGCGTTCGCGGCAGTAATGCTGACAGATATCACTACAGCTCAAACTCGTCTTCTATACAAAGGTGAGTGGGCTGATAAGCTGGTTAAATTCGAGAAAGACGGTGTATTGATGATGGAAAATACATTGAGCCGTAAGAAGCAAGGTTGGCCTTGGCTTCAAGGCGAGCTTGTTTAACCAAGTCGCTTAATTATAAACGCCTGCTAATTTAGCAGGCGTTTTTCTTTGAAGTAGGCTTTCTTCTTCATCGATAGTGTTTGAAGTTAAAAACACTCGGCATAAAATAGCTTTAAGAACATAGTTACTGACTAAAGTAGGAAATTGAGATGACTACACAGCTAGACGATAAAAAAATCGCTGAAATCAATAAGTATACGGGTGAGCAACGCCTGAAGTACTGTGTGAAAGAAATCGTAGCGAACCGTGAAGTATGGATCTTAACCGATGAACACGGTTGTGTAATGCTGAACACAGAAGATGAAGACTGTGTTCCTGTATGGCCAAATCAAGAGTTTGCGGAGTCTTGGGCGACGGGTGATTGGTCTGAGTGTAAAGCTGAGTCTATTTCACTAAACAAATGGCATAGCCGTTGGACTAACGGTCTAGAAGACGACGAGCTTGCAGTTGTTGTGTTCCCGAACGAACAGGAAGAAGGTGTTATCTTGTTCCCGGATGAGTTCGATTTTGAATTGAAGAAACAAGCCTCTAAGCGCTAATACTTTTTGTTTAATACCAATCACAGTAAGTAAGTGATCATTAATTGCGAAGGAAAAAAGCTTAAGAACAAGGCTGAAATTTTCGATAAGTAGTTATTCTACAATCAAAATTTCTAACGCAGTTATTGAGCGTTTTAACCAGCTAGGATGAGCAGTTATTTACTACGAGTGGTATAAGTAACACAGTAACATTCTAATTCAGCGTTGCCTTTGAGGCGGCGCTATATTCCTACTGCTCCTGTCTAAGCTATTTTCAACGCATTTTCGTCAGTACCCAATCAATTGATACAAGGGTGCTTGTTGAGCGGCTTCTGAAGCTTGCTGAAGTACACCTGTTTTGCTGTATCTTTTCAGTATTTTTCGCACAACTGGTTTTGCCTGTTCTTTTGTCATTCCCACTTTCAATTGAGGTTCATACAGTAGCTTTAGCAGCACTACATCTAAGGGGGATAACAAGTCTTCTGGCGTGTGATCATTGAAAATAGAAGGGTAGGCTTTATCTGAGTCATTGGGTAACCCAAGTACCTGTGTGATCTCTTCAACAATACATGCGACCAGCTTTCCTCTTGCTCTCGCTTGATCTACTGGGATCACAATTCCTGCATATACAATCTCCCCTTTGGAATTAGTTCGATAACCTGCAGTACAGATAGCGCTGTTTAGATGCTGTGTCGATTTCAGTTTGAGTACAGTTTTGGCTTCAGCTATCCACTGACTCTGCCTTGTGTATATCCATTTAACGTTTGCATCCGATTCTCGTGTGACGATTTTAATCGGATGTTGGGTGACTTGCGATAGGTGCTGGACGTGCAATTCGGTGAGTTCTTGATGAAGCTCTTCGTCGCCGACTCGGTGATCGATCCATATCTTAATAGGTTGTTTCCATTTAGCGAGTAGCTTGTCGCCTTGTGAATATTCGTGTTGAAGTGCGACGTGATAAAAGGCAGTTTCGACGAAGGTTCTATCTAGCCATGTGAGTGGTGTGCTTGCTGCATTAAAGGACAGCAGCGCCAACAAGAGGGAAAGCATTGAAGCTCTTGGTAACATATCTTTCCCCTTTGCGGAATATAGCGCGATCACCGATTAATGGCTTGGTGCTTTATAGAAGTGGCTCTCAACTAACCTTTGTGTGATTTGGTGAGTTGGGTTAGTCAGTACTTCATGTGTTTCGCCACTTTCAACCACATTGCCTTCGTGCATGACGATGATCTTATCTGTGATGTGTTTAACAATGCCGATGTGTTGGGAAACATAAACGAACGATACGCCCATCTCTTCTTGAAGTTCTAGGAACAGATTGATGATTTGCGAACGCATCGCCATATCCAAACCATTCAACGCTTCATCAGCCACAATGATGGAAGGCTGAAGTATCAATGCGCGAGCCAAACAAACCCTCTGCTTCTGGCCTGCAGCAAGCATCTGAGGATAGAAGTAAGCATGTTCTGGTAGAAGCCCAACACGTAATAATGTGTCCTTTACGCGGCGCATGCGGGCTTCTGGTGGCATGTTGGTATTTCGCTTCAACGGTCCTTCAAGGATTCGACCAATCTGGATGCGTGGGTTTAGCGAGGTGTTCGGATCTTGGAAGATCATTCGAATCAGTTTGCAGCGAGTTGAGTAGTCTTTGTGCTCTAGCTTTTCACCGTTCACTCGGATCTCACCTGCTGTTGGTTCCACCATACCCGCTAGCATTCTTGCTAATGTCGATTTCCCCGACCCATTCTGACCGATAAAACCAATAGTCTGTCCCGCTTCAAGGGAAAAGCTGACTGGCTTCACTGCCTGATGAATCTTTTTACGGAAAAGACCAGAGCGAGTCGTAAAGTCTTTAGATAAATCACTGACCTCTAATAATGCACTCATGATTTCTTTTTCTTCTCCATATTCAGAGGGAAATGACAGTTAAATTTGTGGGTCTTTATACGCTTAGTATGCGGGATCTCGACACACTGTCTTTGCGCGTATGGACAACGTGGTCCAAGTCGACAACCAATCGGGAGGTGCTGCAGCGGCGGAATTGACCCTGGTAAAGATTGCAGTTTTTCTTTATGGGGAATCCAGTCGTTAAAATCGGGCATCGCTTTTAGCAGTGCAACGGTGTAAGGATGCTTTGGTACATCCAACAGTTTTGTCGTATCTGCAGACTCAACGGACTGACCACAGTACATCACGGTTATTCGTGTCGCCCATTGAGTGATAGTCGTTAAATCGTGCCCAATGAGGAGAATTGTCGTGTTATGAAGTTGATTCATTCGGCTCAATAAGCGCAATATTTGAGACTGCGTAATCGGGTCTAAATCGTTGGTTGGCTCATCGGCAATTAGCACTTTTGGCTTGGCAGCGATCGCCATGGCGATCATGACTTTTTGACACTCACCATCGGTCAACTCATAAGAATAACTGTCCATTAGGTGAGAGTGATTTTTGATCCCCACTTTATGCAGTAATGCTATTGCTTGCTTTTTTCGCCACTTAAACCGTTGCCACCATCGACCTTCAAATGAACGCGAAGGAATCGCCTCTATTAGCTGGCGTCCCACTTTTTCGGAAGGGTCAAGACACGTCGATGGTTCTTGGAAGATCATCGCGATATCGCGAGCGATCACACGGCGTCGTTCTTTGGGCGTCAGTTGTAGCAGGTCGATATTGCCAAGGCGCATTCGGTCGGCAGACACTTTCCAGTTTTCTTTGCAAACACCAACGATCGCTTTTGCAACCAAGCTCTTACCAGAACCTGATTCACCTACTAAGCCACGAATTTCTCCCTCATTGAGGGTAATACTCATTCGATCTACTGCTTTAACCATCCCTTGAGGGGTCTCAATCTCGATAGTTAGATGTCGAATATCAAGTAACGGCATTATTCGATTCCTGCATTTAGCGCTTGGCGAACACCTTCACCGACAAGGTTAATCACGATCACTGTAAACATAATGGCTAAGCCGGGTAGAGTTACTGTCCATGGCGCAAGGTAAATCAGCTCTACAGAATCACCCAAAATTGAGCCCCATTCGGTACTTGGTGCTTGAGCGCCAAGCCCTAAGAAACCCAAGGCCGTGATATCAAGAATGGCGACTGACAATGCCAGTGTAATTTCAAGTGCCACTACAGTAAGAATATTAGGAAGGATTGAATTCCATAACAGGTAGAAGTCATTCGCACCATCAAGGCGAGAAGCCAAAATATAGTCTTTTTCTACTTCTGCATGCACGGCAATGTATACCGAACGAATAAAGCGTGGAATCAATGCCAAACATAAGGCTAGCAAGATATTAAACTCGCCAAAGCCAAGAAATGCCACGAAGATAATCGCAAGTAGCAACGACGGAATAGACATTACCGTGTCAAGCAAGTGGTTTAGCGTGCTTGATAGCAACCCACGAGTCATACCTGCAAGTACGCCAATCAGACAACCGATGACTGCTGCGATAAAGGTAATCACTACTGCGGCACCAAATGTCAGCTGAGAGCCAATAATCAGACGGGATAGAATATCTCGCCCTAAATCATCAGTGCCTAGAAAATACTCAACTGTTCCAGCCGGATCCCAAGAAGGAGGTGTTAGTAGGTGCCCCGTCTGCTCTTGAGCATCATGTGGTGCTAGCCATGGTGAAGTGATGGTGATCAAAATGATCAAGACCAAACACCATAGTCCAAACATTGCGAGATTATTGCCACGGAAGCTGCGCCAGAAACGCTCGAATTGGGTTGGAATCTGTTCTTCTTGGTAGACGTTATTTGTTAGCATACCATTCCTTCCTTACCAGAGGATTGACCATCGCGCCCAGTAGATCGGACAGTATATTCGCGGTCAAAACCAAGGTTGCTACCACAATTACACCAGCTTGAATTGAAACGTAATCTTGATTGGATAATGCATCCAGCAACCAGCGGCCAATACCCGGCCAGTTAAAGATAGACTCGGTGATGATAGCGAGCGTTAACATACTGGAGAGTTGAACGCCGACCTTAGGAATAATCGGTGGTATTGCATTTCTTAATACGTGTTGAGTGACGATCTCTCTTGTTGAAAGACCTTTGATTCGTGCGGCACGGATGTAGTTTTGAGCCATCACTTCAGCCACTGACGCTCTCATTAGTCGGATAACCTGGGTTGTTGGAGCGAGCGCCAAAACAAGGCAAGGTAACGCCATATGGTCTATTACGCTCTGTAGGGCGTGTGCTCGATAGTTACCTTCGGCAAAGAAGGCATCAATCATTGCAAAGCCAGTCACGTGTTCAATTTCGTAAAGTAGATCGTATCGCCCCCCAACAGGGAACATCTCGAAGTGCAGTGAGAACACCATGATCATTAGCAATGCGACCCAAAATATAGGTGCTGAGTAGCCTGCCATTGAAGTAAACGATATGGTGGTATCAACAAACTTACCTTGTCTCATGCCGGCAATTGTGCCGAAAGGGATGCCGATAAACAGTGCGAGTAGAAAAGCAAAGAAGCACAATTCTAACGTCGCAGGAAATACCACGACAAGCTCTTCGATGATAGGAACACCGTGTTTGCTCAGGCCGAAATTCAGCGTCGATAATTCGGTGACGTAGCTAAGCCAGCCGGGCCAAAAATCTTGAATTGCCCAAGGTGAGGTTTGGTCTAATCGAAGTAGAGCAAAGCCCACTAAAGTCAGAATTCCAAGTGTAATAATGAATAAGTTTACACGTCTTAATGTATACCAAAACATCAGTTCACCTCCCTTCTGACTTGATCAAAAGGTTGAGCATTAAAAGGACTACGTTTAAAACCTGTTAGCGAACGATCGTGCACACGGAATTGCACGCCATGAGCGAGAGGTATCACAGGAACTTCTTCATTAAGAATGTTTTGGGCTTGTCGATACAAGTTCACGCGATGCCTTTGTTGATTAATCTCTAATGCCAAGTCGAGAAGGAAATCAAAGTCTGAGTTGCACCACATAGAGACGTTTAATCCCGCGCGTTCCGAACTACATGATAGAAGTGGACGTAAGAAGTTGTCTGGGTCGCCCGTACTGCCAATCCAACCTGTGAGTAACAAATCTGTTGAGGAAATTGAAGACAGCTGTGTTCGGTCAAATCGGTCGTCGGTATAGAGTTTCAATTCAATACCAATATCAGCCAAGTTTGCTTGGATCAGTTCTGCCGTTTTTCTTGGACTTGGATTGTATGCGCGTGGCTCTAGTGGCACCCACATTGAAAGCTCTAACCCTGGTTCTACACCGGCCTCTCTAAGAAGTGCGAGTGCGTAGTTTCGATCATAGCGAACTTGAACGCTGTCTTTTTGATAAGCCCAAGAAGTAGGGGGAAGTAACGTGTAGGCTTTTGTACCTGTACCGTAGTACACAGAATCAAGAATGTTCTGACGGTTAATAGCCAAGTTCAATGCTTTACGTACTCGTGCGTCACGCAATGCAGGGTGTTCTGTGTTTAGCGCGATGAAAGAGACATTTACTGCAGGTGTGGCAGAAATCTTCAATTCTTCATGAGCTTGAATAATAGGGATCTGGCTAGAAATTGGTGAGTTCAACACGTCACACTCACTGCGGAGAAGCTTGGCAAGTGTGCCTGTACCGCGTTGTGAAGTATCAAATACGACTTGGTCCATTTGTACTTCACCCTTCCAGTAATGCTTGTTCTTTTTCAAGCGAACAAGATCATTAATTTGATATTCATCCAAGTAGAAAGGGCCTGTGCCTACGGGCTTGGAGTCTATTTCATTTTTTTCATCTGTGGTAATCAGCTTGTTGGCATACTCTTTGGAGTGGATGACCGCATAACTGGTGGCGATATTGTTAAGAAATGAATTATCTGGGCGACTTAACTGGAACTTCACCGTTAGGTCATCCTCCGCCGTGATTTCAACAATCAGGTTTTGAAAGTCGATGCCAGCGAACCATGGATATAAACCGCCACCCACATAATGAAATGGGTTTGAACTATCAATAATTCGTTCAAAACTAAAGACCACATCCTGTGCATTCATGGTACGGGTTGGGGTAAACCAATCTGTGGTTTGAAACGCAACATTTGGGCGCAGCTTGAAAGTGTACTCTGTACCTGATTCATCGACAGACCAGCTTGTTGCCAAGTTCTGTTTTGGTCGGTAAGTCATTGGATCAAGAGTGAGCAGGGTATCGAAAATTTGAGGGCTCAGCGATTCTGAGGTAATGCCACTATCAACCAATTGTGGATTGAAGGTACTAGGATTACCTTGGCCGCAATAAATGAAGCCTTTTTCACGGATTTGCTCGTGAGTGACACTTTCACCACATCCAGCTAAAAAGCCAAGCGTGCAGATGCTAAGTGATAGTCTTATTAGTGCTTTCATAAAAAGAAATACTTTTCGAAACGAGGCGTTAGAGGAGCCTCAAGATCCCGACAATTTAACATTTTATTTATTAGGCTCCAAATAATAATCAAGTGTGGACAGCTATTTATCGTTAGCTTGCCCTACAATCGCGTACTTCCTCACCATTCCTCGTAATTGGTTATAGGTTAACCCAAGTAATTCTGCTGCTTGCTTCTGGTTATACTTGCTCTGTTTTAGTGCTTGATTGAGTAATTTAATGTCTTGCTGTTCTTGCCATGCTTTATAATCAAGCGGCAAAGAAAATGAGTGCTCTAATGGAGTATGGCTGTTGGACAGATCATTGCCAGTTTCGTGCGTGGAATCTTGATCTATTTGCCATGTTGGTTTAAAGGGGTTAAACACCAAAGATTCAATAGGATATGGATCTTTACCGTGCTGGTAGATAGCTCGTTCAACGACGTTTTTGAGTTCTCTCACATTTCCCGGCCAAGAATAATCCAATAGTGCCTCAACAGCAGATGGAGCAAAACCGACAAACAGCTCCAATTCTAACTCTCGACACATCTTAATGGCGTAGTATTCTGCTAGCAGCGTGATGTCTTCTTTTCGTTCGCGAAGAGGTGGGATAGTAATGACATCAAACGCCAGTCTATCTAATAAATCGGGTCTGAATTCGCCTTTTAACGCCATGTCTGGTAAGTCAGCATTGGTCGCACACACCAGTCTTACATTGGCACTTAGCGCCTTTTGTCCGCCAACACGCTCATATTGCCCGTATTCAATAACACGCAATAGCTTCTCTTGAACGGCAAGGGGGGTGGTCGCTAGTTCATCTAAGAACAGAGTTCCACCTTCAGCCCTTTCAAAACGACCTTGATGACGACCTTTTGAACCGGTAAAAGAACCTGATTCATGACCAAACAACTCTGAATCAATCAACCCTTCGCTAAGGGTTGAGCAGTTCAGTGAGATCAATGGCTGGTCCCAGCGCCTTGAAAGGTAATGCAGCCTTTGAGCGATTAACTCTTTACCTGTACCACGCTCCCCGATGATCAGAATCGGTCTTTCGATTGGTGCGAGTTGAGACACTTTATCCAAAACAGAGAGAAAACTAGGGGATTCACCAATGAGATTCTGCTGCATAAATGGGTCCTTGTATGGTCTGATTTCCAATGGGCATGATATAGAGAGCTTTATTTACATCACTTGATGTAAATAGCATTAATCACAAAGTTGTAGTGGTGAAAAATACCAACACTTGGCTAAATTCATCATAGCATGGTTCGGGTTAATCAACATTTTATTGTAAGTATTTGATAAACAATGGCTTAAAAGTTGGCACGCTACTTGGATTACTTATGGTAGGTTTAACAACAGACGTAGATTTTTGAGCAAGTGGATTGAGAAATCGAAAACGATTTAAAACCTATTTGCCATTATTGCAATTAAGGAGTTTCTTATGGGTATTTTTTCTCGCTTTGCAGACATTGTAAATTCAAACATCAGTGCACTATTAGATAAGGCTGAAGATCCTGAAAAGATGATTCGCCTCATTATTCAAGAAATGGAAGACACGCTGGTTGAGGTTCGTACTAACTCAGCAAAAGCCATTGCAGACAAGAAAGAGCTAGCACGTAAAGTTGAAGCTATCGAAACTCAGATTCTAGATTGGCAGAATAAAGCGACATTAGCCCTGACTAAACAACGTGAAGATCTGGCTAGAGCGGCACTAATCGAAAAGCAAAAACTTGAAGATATCATCAAGAGTCTTCATACCGAACAAACCTTG
Organism: Vibrio sp. 10N.247.310.24; assembly: GCF_041467175.1. NCBI lineage: Bacteria > Pseudomonadati > Pseudomonadota > Gammaproteobacteria > Vibrionales > Vibrionaceae > Vibrio > Vibrio sp. 10N.247.310.24. Next base: position 40,070 of record NZ_JBFSUD010000011.1, on the reverse strand, counting down.
GTTCATGAAACCATCGAAAAACTAACCAGTGAGATCGGTAAGCTTGAAACCAAAATCGCCGAGACACGTGCAAAACAGCAAGCACTAATGATTCGTAATAACGCAGCAAGCAATCGTCGCGATGTTCAAAAACATCTGCATTCAAGCAAAACCAACGAAGCAATGGCGAAGTTTGAGCAATTCTCACGTAAAGTGGATGAACTAGAAGCTGAAGCTGACGTTTACGCAAAAACCGGTAACGCAAAATCTTTAGACCAAGAGTTTGCAGAGCTACAAGCTCAAGACGAGATTGAAAAAGAGCTGGCGAAACTGAAGCAACAAGTTGAAAACCGCGATAAATAATTTTAGGAGTTGTCTATGTCAACATTTCTAATTGCAGGTCCACTGATTGTCTTTTTGATCTTCGTGGCACCGCTATGGTTATTCTTACACTACCGCAGCAAGAAGAAATCCAGCAATGGTCTTTCAGAAACGGATCTTCAGCGTCTGCATAAGCTTTCTGAGCAAGCTGAGTCGATGCAAGACCGAGTGAAAACGTTAGAAAAAATACTGGATGCGGAGTCACCTAACTGGAGACGAAACTATGAGTAGAGAACTGTATCGCGATCCGATTAACGGTAAATTGTCTGGCGTGTGTGCCGGATTAGCGAACTATTTTGGCCTTGAAGTTTGGTTGGTTCGTATCTTAGTGATCTCAGCCGCACTGCTAGGTGGTAGCTTTTTGGTGTTATTAGCGTATTTAGCTTTGACATTTATGCTGGAAAAACAACCACCTCAATATGTCGATCAGATGAAAGCTAAACAAGAGCACACACTCAAGCAAAAACCCTGGGAAAAAGGGCAAACAGCAGAGTCTTTGTTGGGCACTTTAGAGGGTGATTTCCAGAAGTTAGAGACCAGTGTACGCAATATGGAAGCTTATGTGACTTCGGACACTTTTAAAGTCGACCGTGCATTTAAGAACATGTAGTGGTCAAGCCTCAAAAAGATTAGATAACGGTTTAGGAAAATTTATCCCAAGCCGTTATTTTTTTTAATAATTTTGTCTAAATAAATCTTACGATAACTGGTAAGTTACATGTGATTAATCTATGTTAATAAAATATTTATAGATATGGATGATCGCAATGTACAAAGCCTCCCTAGTCCTATTGGTGACCTTATCCGGGTTATCTGGGTGTGGTAAGGAGCTCCCTCCGGTTCCAGAACCCGAATCACGACCAGCCAAACTCTTCACTGTCTCCGTAGGTAGTAATGCCTTTGAACGTAGCTTTCCTGCCACCACTGAAGCGGGTGACAAAGCCGTACTGGCCTTTCGTGTTCCAGGGCTACTTCAGACTATCGATGTCACATCTGGTCAACAGGTCAGTAAAGGTGAAGGGCTTGCAACGCTCAATCCTGACGAATATCAACTGCTAGAGAAGCAAGCAAGAGCCAACTTTAAGCTTGCTGACGTTCAATACCAACGTTCCATCAAGCTACGTAAGGATAGAGTGGTTTCTGAGCAAGATTTTGACCAAGCGAAAGCAAATCATAACTCTGCGAGAGCGGTTTTAAATCAAGCAAAAGCTAATCTTCGCTACACCACACTTGTTGCGCCTTATGAGGGTACTATTTCTATTATTCCTGCTGAAAACCACGAATACATCGCGGCTAAGCAAGGTGTAATGAATATCCAAACGAATCAGATCCTCAAAGTTGTCTTCTTATTGCCTGATCAATTAATTGCACGCTTTTCTGCAGGGTTTGAGACAGACGCAACTATGGTATTCGATGCCTTCCCTGAACATTCTTATGTCCTCACCTTTCAAGAAGTCGATACCGAAGCCGATCCTAAAACCGGTTCATACAAGGTCACTATGGTAATGGAGAGACCGACTGATATCGGCATCCTGCCGGGTATGTCTGGCACGGTTAACCTTGTTTCTTCACAAGCAGCGGCGACAAAAATTCCAACCTCAGCAATGATGACCAATGGAGATGATGTCTCAGTATGGCGCGTTAACAACGATGGTATCGTCGAAGAAGTCGCGATAGTCATTGATGAAAAACGTCATATTATTTCGGGTCTTAACGACGGAGATCGCGTTGTGACCTCGGGCGTTAATGGATTAGAAACTGGTGTCAAAGTTCGTGAGTGGATCAAGGAAAGGGGGCTCTAACATGAAGACAGTATCAAAAGCCATCGGCCTATCATGTTTGGCGTTGTTGACAGCCTGCAAAGACAAAGGTGTCACTGAAGTCGAAAAGCTTCCTCTTGTTAAAGCCATTGAAATCTCCGTCTTAGACTTTAACGATAAACTCTATTTTCCAGCAGTGGCTAATGCTGCTGAGAAAGCGCACCTAAGTTTCCGTGTCGCTGGTGAGATTTTTAAACTTGATGTCAAAGAAGGTGAACAAGTTAAAAAGGGTGATGTTCTTGCCGAGTTAGATCCAACAGATTATCAGTTGGACGTTGATAACGCTCAAGCTAGATACACAGTGATTAACAGCCAATACAGACGTTCAAGTCCGTTGGTCAAAAAGGGGTTATTGGCTAAGTCTCAATTCGATGAGATTGCCGCTCAGCGTCAAATCGCTTATGCCGAGTTAGAATTGGCAAAACTGCGTTTGTCATTTACTAAGCTTCGCGCACCGGTTGATGGAATTATCTCTCGTGTCAGTGTTGACCAATACGAAAATATTCAGGTTGGCCAACAGATTGTGAATATTCACAGTGTTGAGGATGTTGAAGTTGTTATCCAATTGCCTGACCAAATCTATGTAAATCAACCAAATGAAGCGACTATCTCGAATATTGAGGCAGTAGTTAGAGTTCCAAGTGGGAATGAATACAGTGCGGGGATAAAAGAGTTTACGACTGAACCCGATCCAAACACAGGTACATTTACCGTCACGCTTGCTTTACCTATGCCAGAAGATGATTTGATTCTTGACGGTATGGCCGTTGAGGTCACGTCAAATGGGCGTGATATCGGGTTGAAATTAAAAGCCGGCGTACTTATTCCTATTGAGGCTGTGTTTAATGCCGATGGGGATGAGTTAACTCGTCAAAACTCTTACGTGTGGATTCTTAATGACGACAATACAGTATCTAAACAGCAAGTCGTATTAGGCAAAGCGAATCAGAAAACATTGCAGATAATTAAAGGATTAGAAATGGGGCAGCATGTCGTTGTTGCAGGCGTATCGCGATTGCGAGATGGGATGACAGTGGAAGTATTGTCTCAGGAGACGAACAATGAGTGAAGTCAATAACAAGCCCCAAAGTGATGATCAACAGGGTGATGACCAAATCACTGGAGTGGCGGCTTATTTTATACGAAATAAGGTCATTAGCTGGATGCTATCACTGATCTTTCTTATTGGTGGTGTGTCTGCATTCTTTGGTTTGGGCCGTTTAGAAGATCCTGCCTTTACCATCAAAGATGCCATGGTAGTGACCTCTTATCCGGGAGCGACGCCTCAGCAAGTGGAAGAGGAAGTGACTTACCCATTAGAGAAAGCGATTCAACAGCTTACCTATGTTGATGAAGTTAACTCTATCTCTAGTCGTGGCCTGTCTCAGGTTACGGTAACGATGAAGAATAATTACGGCCCTGATGATCTTCCACAAATTTGGGATGAACTTCGACGTAAAGTGAATGATTTGAAAGGTCAACTTCCACCAGGGGTAAATGACCCTCAAGTCATAGACGACTTTGGTGATGTTTACGGTATTTTGCTTGCCGTAACGGGGGACGGTTACAGTTACAAAGAGTTACTTGATTACATTGATTACCTAAGGCGAGAGCTAGAACTTGTTGATGGGGTCAGTAAAGTCTCGGTATCTGGCCAACAACAAGAGCAAGTGTTCATTGAGATATCGATGAAACGGATCAGCTCTCTGGGTTTGTCTCCAAATACTGTATTTAACCTTTTATCCACTCAGAATATTGTTTCAAGTGCAGGTGCTGTCAGGATTGGTGATGAGTACATTCGAATCCATCCAACAGGAGAGTTCCAGAATGTTGAACAGCTCGGTGATTTGATTCTTACGGAAGGTGGTGCTCAAGGGCTTATCTACCTAAAAGATGTGGCGAATGTAACTCGTGGTTATGTTGAAGTGCCTACTAACATCATTGGCTATAACGGGAAGCTCGCACTTAACCTTGGTGTTTCTTTTGCACAAGGCGTGAACGTGGTCGCAGTGGGTGAAGCCTTTGACCGAAGGCTCGCCGAGCTGAAATACCAACAGCCCGTAGGTATTGACATATCTGAGGTTTATAACCAACCCAAAGAAGTCGATAAGTCAGTTAGTGGATTTGTAGTGAGTTTAGGACAAGCGGTTGCGATCGTAATCGTAGTGTTGCTGTTCTTCATGGGATTACGATCGGGTTTGTTGATTGGTTTGATACTGCTATTGACCGTTTTCGGTACCTTCATTTTCATGCAGTACTTCAAAATCGATCTTCAACGTATTTCATTGGGCGCGTTGGTTATCGCGCTGGGGATGCTGGTGGATAATGCCATTGTGGTGGTGGAAGGGATATTGATCGGCACGCAGAAGGGGCGAACTCGAATGCAGGCCGCCACGGATATCGTTACCCAGACTAAATGGCCACTGCTTGGTGCAACGGTTATTGCGGTCACCGCTTTTGCCCCAATCGGTTTGTCTGAAGACTCAACGGGCGAATATTGTGGCACCTTGTTCACGGTTCTACTTATCTCCTTGATGCTGAGTTGGTTTACGGCCATCTCACTCACGCCATTCTTTGCCGATATGTTCTTCAAAGGCCAGAAAGTCGATCCAGATAGTGAAGGTAAAGACCCATACAACGGGATGGTTTTTGTTATCTATAAAAACTTCCTTGAGTTCTGTATGAAGCGTGCGTGGCTCACGATGTTCGTTCTGATTATTGGTTTGGGTGCGAGTGTTTACGGCTTTGGTTTTGTAAAACAAGCCTTCTTCCCATCTTCGACTACGCCAATGTTCCAAGTGGATGTTTGGATGCCGGAAGGTACCGATATTCGTGCGACCAACACTAAGCTTAAAGTGCTTGAAGGTTGGTTAGCAGAGCAGGACGAAGTTGAGCACATCACGACAACGGCAGGTAAAGGCCTACAACGTTTCATGCTGACTTATGCGCCAGAGAAAAGTTATAGCGCATACGGTGAGATAACGGTTCGTGTGAAGAGTTATGAAGTACTTGAAGGTTTGATGTTGCGCTTTCGTGAGCATGTAAACGGCCAGTTCCCTGAAATTAATTACAAACTTAAGCAGATCGAATTAGGTCCTGGTGGCGGTGCTAAAATTGAAGCGCGAATTGTGGGTTCTGATCCAACGGTTTTACGTTCAATCGCAGCTCAAGTTATGGACATCATGCGTGCTGACAATGGGTCGTTTAACGTTCGTCACGATTGGCGTGAAAGAACTAAGGTACTGGAACCTCAGTTCAACGAAAGCCAAGCGCGTCGTTATGGTATTACCAAATCTGACGTTGATGATTTCCTAGCGATGTCTTTCTCTGGTAAGTCGATTGGTGTGTATCGTGATGGTACTACGCTGATGCCTATTGTGGCTCGTTTACCTGAAGATGAGCGAATTGATATTCGCAACATCGAAGGTATGAAGATTTGGAGCCCGGCATTAAGTGAATACATCCCACTACAACAAGTAACACTAGGCTACGAATTGGAATGGGAAGATCCACTGATCATCCGTAAGAACCGTAAGCGTATGCTGACGGTAATGGCGGATCCTGACCTACTGGGTGAAGAGACAGCATCAACTTTACAGAAACGCTTACAGCCACAAATAGAAGCGATTGAGATGCCACCGGGTTATTCATTGGAATGGGGTGGTGAATACGAGTCGTCAGCTGACGCTCAAGCGTCACTGTTCACAACTATGCCGTTAGGCTACTTGTTCATGTTCTTAATCACGGTGTTCTTGTTTAATTCGGTGAAAGAGCCCCTGATTGTTTGGTTAACGGTACCACTCGCCTTGATAGGGGTAACGACAGGCTTGCTAGCCTTGAATACACCGTTCGGTTTTATGGCGCTTCTGGGCTTCTTGAGTTTGTCTGGAATGCTTCTGAAGAACGGTATCGTACTGCTTGATCAAATTGAGATTGAGATGAAGTCAGGTAAAGACCCATATATAGCGGTTGTTGATGCGGCATTGAGTCGTGTACGTCCTGTATGTATGGCGGCTATCACAACGATTCTCGGTATGATTCCATTGTTACCGGATATCTTCTTCAAGCCAATGGCGGTAACCATCATGTTTGGTTTGGGCTTCGCCACCGTACTGACGCTAATCGTGGTACCTGTGCTGTATCGTCTATTCCATAAAATTGAAGTCTCGTAAGACGAGTGAGTCTTTGAATTAATGCCCCTGTTTAGGGGCATTATCATTTCTGAGTGATTTAAAATAGGTAGCAATAACATGGAAACAAACACTGAAGGTAGAACGTGTGCATGGGCACTGAAGCACGAACTGGAAAGGGAGTACCACGACGCAGAGTGGGGCGTGCCTGTTTATGATGACCAAGTTCTGTTTGAGTTCATTACTTTAGAAGGCGCTCAGGCGGGCCTGAGTTGGATTACGATCCTTAAAAAGCGCGAAGGCTATCGTGCTGCCTTTGATAATTACGATCTAAACAAGTTAGCCGAATTGAATGAAGACAATGTGCCACACGTCATAGAGAACTTTGATGTGGTTAAGCATAAAGGCAAGATTGCCTCTGTGTATAACAACGCTCGAGCAACGCTTGAACTGCAGAAAGAGTTTGGTTCTCTTTCAAACGCCTTATGGCAATTTGTCGATAACAAGGTGATCGAAAACCACTGGATTGAGATGACTCAAGTTCCAGCTTCTACCGAGCAATCCAAAGCGATGAGTAAGTTTTTGAAGAAGAGAGGCTTTAAGTTTGTTGGGGAAACAATCTGTTACGCGTTAATGCAAGCGACAGGTATGGTTAATGACCATTTAGAAGGTTGCCCACATAAATAAAGGTGTTATTTCTCGACGCGAAATAATTGTGTGTAAATTGAAAAATTCACTGGTCATTTATAAACTTTTCAATATTATATGCGACCAAATTCAAATGTAGACAACGATAGTGAATCAACAAAACTACCAAATATGTGATGCTAACTATGATCCCTTGCTTAGGCAGTTTATGCGTGAGGATGGCCACGTAGAAACTATCGCGCCGCTAGAAGGTAAAGTGTTCCTATTCTTGCTTGAAAATACAGGCGAATGCATTGAGCGAGGCCTGATCTTTGATAGATGTTGGGGGGATGTGATTGTCTCTGAGCAAGCGTTGACCAACGTGATATCTAAGCTTAGAAAAACACTGAACAGAGTGACTTGTGGTTGCGCCACGATTCGTACCGTCAGTAAAATGGGGTATTCTCTGGAGATAGAGGAATCATCTCAACCTCAAAATACAGAGCCTAAAGCGACAGTCCCTGAGGCGGATTTAGTATCAGAGTCTCCTCAAACGATAGGATTATCGCAAGCCGAACTTAACCCATCATCAATAACGACAAATCAAACACAAACCTCAGGCGAGTCACCTGAGAAAAAGCCGCAAGATGAGCAGGCTCATGTTATGCCTGCATCAGTAACACAAAGCGTTGAAGGCGACATGGAAATGCCATTGTCCACAGTTAGCCCGAGAGGTTCAGTCAACGCGGTACCACCTAGCTTTAAGCTTTTTGTTCATCGTCATTTAGCCTGCGTGGGCTACTTTTTAGCCTTTACCTGTGTGTTGATCTCTTTGTTTAATATATTTCAGGCTTACTATCAGCCATTGCCATACTTTGTTGATAAAAATGAGTATCACGACAGCTTCGTAGATGAAACTAATCACTACTTTTTCCATATTGTTCGCAATGAAGCCTACTCGTTGCCTGCGATCACTGAGAGACTGATACAAGTTATACCTAGCCACTGTAATGTTGATGTTTTTGTTCGCATTTATCCATCTGTCAACCAACCTGAAAATGATGCTTTGTATATGCTGATTGAGAGAAAGGATGGCGAAGCTCTTAATTACTTGTCATCTATTTTTGAAGTTGAGTCATCTTTTGATTCGTTTGTGAATTACATGGCTCAAAGGAGTTACTTTTGCGAATAATTGGTTTGCTATTGGTATTAGCACTCACAGCTGCAAGTTTCATGATTGATAGAAACGTATTAGCGGGCACTCGTTGGCACTGTAAAACCATCAAAACGGGCTTTATGACGCAGGCATTTCAACCTTATCAATCGTTGTATGAACGTATGACTTTTACCTTCCAATCAGACAATACGTTTATGATTGCAGAGGCGGTGAAGATTGAAGAGAAGAATGGTCAGGTGAGTAAATTGGAGCACCACTCCTCAGGTCGTTATTCGTTAGAAGATGGCGAGTTGTCTATCTCTATCATTGATTATTCGCCGACAACTGAAACTGATGATCCTGTTATTAATCGAGAGTATAGCTCGTATAAGGGGCTGAATATTGATTACTCAGTTGTTGTCACCGATGACTCACTCTATTTATTTAATAAAAATCGTTTCGAAATTTTTAATTGGGTATGTTTTAAGGTTCAGAAGTAGTCATATAACTTCTACACCAAGAGCTTACCGAACTAAAAAAGGCAGGTTGTCCCTGCCTTTTTGTGGAAACTTGTTTATTGTTTTACTTAAACCAGAGCGTTGTAACGATCTAGTCCAGCTTCTAGATCCGCAATCAGGTCATCGACGTCTTCTAAGCCGATATGAACGCGTATCAAGGTTCCTTCGAAGTTAGGGTTCGCTACCGTTCTCAAGCTATTAAAGCTGCTCGGTTCGTTCGCTAGAATCAAACTTTCAAATCCACCCCATGAGTAACCCATACTAAAGTGCGTCATACCATCAAGCAGAGCAGTCGTTGCTTTTGTGTTTGAGTTCTTCAGTACGAAAGAGAACAAACCATTACCGCCAGTGAAGTCTCGTTTGAAGAATTCATGACCAGGACAAGACTCAAGGGCAGGGTGACGAACATGGTCAACCTCAGGGCGTGTTTCTAACCACTTTGCTACTTTAAGGCTGTTTTCAGCATGTTGGCGAAGTCGAACGTCAAGAGTGCGAATACCGCGAAGACCAAGATAAGCGTCATCTGGAGATACGCACTGTCCCATCAAGTAACTCTGCTCTCTCAGTTGATCCCAACATTTTTCGTTGGCTACTGCCGTTCCTAGCATCACATCAGAGTGACCAACAATGTATTTAGTCGCCGCTTGAATTGAGATGTCGACGCCAAAATCGAACGGTGAGAAGTTAACACCAGCCGCCCACGTGTTATCGAGCATTACAATGATGTCATGTTCATGGGCAATACGTGCGAGTGTTGGGATATCTTGAACTTCCATGGTGACTGAACCCGGAGACTCAGTAAATAGAACCTTAGTATTTGGCTTAATAAGGTCTTGGATACCTTCACCGATCGTTGGCTCGTAGTAAGTGGTCTCTACACCCATCTTTTTCATTATGGTGTCACAGAAATCACGAGTGGGTTCGTAACAGGTATCGACCATCAGAATATGGTCACCTGTTTCAACAAAAGAGAGGATGGCATTAGAGATGGCTGCCGTACCACAAGGGTAAAGTGCGCAACCTACACCACCTTCAACTTCAACCATTGCATCTTGAAATGCGAAATGAGTCGTGGTGCCACGGCGTCCGTAGAAAAGTGTCTTGTTAGCGCGGTTGATGGTCGCTTTGCGTTTCTCTTCTACTGTGTTGAACACGACAGTTGAAGCGCGTTGTACTGGTGGGTTAACGACACCATTAGTCCACTTCTTATCACGACCTGCAGTGATCAGTTTAGTGGTTTTGTTCTCGGACATGCTGTGAATTCCTTATCAATCGGTTATGTCCTATTTAAAACATGCCAATAGCCTTCAAAGCAAGAGGAGAGCGGGAGTTTTTGCGCTTTTCTTTTGCTTTTTAACCTTCCACGTCGTTTATCGTGAAAGGTTTAAAATCCGATAGTCGGCGAGTGATGAGCCGCGGTGGACGCATTGATGGAATTAAAGCAGCGGGTTGAATAAGTAAAACAACCTTTCGAAGAAGCGGTTGCGTAGGTTTCTCTGCTCCCATTGCTCCAATTCCACTGGATGAGATGATTCAATATAGGATTGCTGCAAATCAAACAGTTGCTTGGTGAAGTGCACATCATCAACGGCTAGCGTTACTTCGAAGTTAAGCCATAGGCTGCGCATGTCGATATTGACCGTTCCGATTAAGCAAAACTCTTCATCAATCACTACCGATTTGGTGTGAAGAAGCCCGCCGTAAAACTCATATATCTTCACTCCGGCTTCAAGCAGTTCGGTATAGAAGGCGCGAGAAGCCCATTTAACCATTAATGAATCGTTGTTATGTGGAATGATTAATTCTACGCTGACACCACGTTGTGCCGTCATTTTGAGTGTTTCTAATAAGTCGGCACTCGGTACAAAGTAGGGTGTTGTAATACGAACTGAATGGTTTGCTTGATTAATCGCAATAGTAAGAACTTGCAGAATCAAATACTCCGGCATGCCCGGCCCAGATGGCACTACTTGAACTGGATGATGCGTCATTATTTCTTCAACCGGGCACTCTGGTAAATCAGGAAGAATGCGTTCACCGGTTTCCACTTCCCAATCCCAACCATGAATTGCTGACAACACGTTAACGGTTGGCCCAGTGACGCGAACCATGACATCAATCCATTGGCCGACACCTGAGCTCTGTTTGAAATGAGCTGGATCTACCATATTCATTGACCCGGTATAGGCGATGGACTCATCAATCACGATGATCTTCCGGTGCTGCCTTAGATCTAAACGGCGTAAGAAAATACGCCAAGGACTAACCTCTAATGCTTGGACAACGTGAACGCCAGCGTCTTTCATCATTGAACGCCAGTGACTTTTGAAAAAGCGCGGGCTACCTGCAGAATCGAGTAAAACTTTAACATCGACACCACGTTTTGCTGCTCGAATAAGTGCGGAAGCAACGGAGTCAGTTAAGCCGCCGGGGTGCCAAATATAGAAAACCATTTTGATACTAGTCTGGGCGTTTTCTATATCTTCGATAATTGCGTGTAGGATCTCATTAGGAGAAGCCTGCAGTGAAAGTGTGTTTCCGCTGAGCGCTGGAATGCCCATCCGATTGTTACAAAGCTCATCAATTTTGTGGATAGGCGAGCCGACTTTACCTGGAAGGTGGACTTGGCAATCATTTAATTGGCGGAACCAATCACCAAAAGGCGTAAACATGCGATGTGCCCGCTCAGCCCTCTTTCTACCAAGATTTAGCTCTCCGAAAAGGAAGTAACAAGCGACGCCAACAATAGGGATAATGTAGATAACCATCAACCATGCGAGAGAAACGCTGACAGAGCGTCGTTTTAGTACGACACGAAAAGTCACACCGGCGACAAGGACCCAGTATAAAGCGACAGAAGCTAAAGTTAAAAAATGGTAGAGCTTTTCCACATTGAATACTCGAAAAAAGAGACACTTAGATAGTAATGCTATTTTACGGATATGGGAATTTAAGGAATCAACTATTTACAAAATAGAGCAAAAGCTGTAAACAGGTTAAAGTTGTTAAGTTTTAGTTAACTTAAGACGAATGCAATTGTTTTGTATGAAAAACCGGCATTTAACCATAAAGATTTACATTGATAACGAAATATATACGGTTCGGGCTTCCAATTGTATTCTTAAACTGGTTTACTTGCTAGATAACGAGCGTCAATCAAATCTTTTAATGGTGTAAATTATTATATACACCTTATCTTTTAATGACGCCACACAAAGCAAAATACAACATCACATAACACAAAAGTTTGGAGTAAACGTGGCTACTAGTAATACAACCACTACACCCCGCGATACCTGGGGTTCGAAATTAGGATTCGTAATGGCTGCAGCAGGTTCTGCTGTTGGCTTAGGTAACATCTGGAAATTCCCATACACAGCAGGTGAAAGTGGCGGCGGTGCATTCGTTGCAATTTATCTGTTTTTTGTAATCTTCATCGGTTTTAGTGTGATGCTGACTGAATTTGCGATTGGCCGTCATACGCAAAAATCAGCAGTAGGTGCATTTAAATCAACTGACCGTCGCTGGACGTTCGCTGGTGTTATTGGCGTAGTCAGTGGTTTACTTATCATGGGTTTCTACCCTGTAGTAGGTGGCTGGTCTATCGCATACATCGGTAAAATTGCTGGTGGTCTACTAGACGCACCTGAAGCAATTGGCGACAGCTTCGGTGGCTTTATCTCAAACCCAGTTCAGCCACTAATGTGGATGGGCCTATACCTACTACTTAACGTTGTCATCGTTATGAAGGGTATTTCTGGCGGTATTGAGAAAGCGGGTAAGATTCTGATGCCACTTCTTTTCATCATCCTTATCGTGGTATCAATCAAAGGCCTAATGCTTCCGGGCGCGATGGCTGGTCTTGAATTCCTATTCAGCCCTGACTTCTCTAAAGTAGACAGCGGTGTAATCCTAGCCGCACTAGGTCAAGCATTCTTCTCACTATCTCTTGGTATGGGTTGTATGTTGACTTACGGTTCTTACCTTAAGAAGAAAGAGAACCTAGTTCAAACTACAGCTATGGTTACGGCGATGGATACAGGCGTTGCTATCCTAGCTGGTGTTGCAATGTTCCCTGCAATGTTCGCATTCGGTATGGAACCTGCAGCAGGTCCTGGTCTAGTATTCGTTGTTGTTCCTCAGCTATTCGCTGAAATGGGCGGCGTAGTTGGTCTTCTATTTGCTCTTATGTTCTTCGTTGGTCTAAGTGTTGCGGCACTGACTTCTTCAGTATCTCTACTTGAAGTTGTTGTTTCGTACCTAATCGATGAGAAAGGCATGAAGCGTGTAACAGCTGTACTGTCTGCAAGTGTCGTAATGGCGATTCTATGTATCTTCGCTTCTCTATCACTTGGCGGTTTCGGTCCAACACTGTTTGGTACTGGTGCATTTGATATCTTCGACTTACTAACGGATAAAATCTTCCTAGCAGTTGGCGGTATGTTGGTATGTATCTTCGCTGGTTGGAGACTAAACCGTGCTGACCTAGAGAAAGAAATCACTAACGACGGTGAAGTATCTTTCCCACTATTCGGTCTATGGTACACACTCGTTAAGTACATCATCCCAGTAGCTATCGCTATCGTAGCGTTCATGGGTATCTCTTCTGGCTTCGACAGCGGTAAAGGTGCAATCATGCTACTAGGTATTGGTATCATTGCCGGCTCTGCGCTTATTTCTAAGAAGCTATAATTCTTAGAAACTCTAATCGCAAACTAAAGTTAATTGATAAGCGGGAGCCATTGGCTCCCGTTTTTTATGCGACGTACTTATTGTTTTTCGAGAAATAAAAACATCGTCCCCTAAAGTTATCCGTGTGGTGGCCGATATATCTTTCGGTTAGGCTATATCGGCCTGTATTTATTTTAGGTAGGTGTTCTGTGAAATTGTCAGTGAGAAAAAAACTATATTTGGGTTTTGGATCTATATTGGCGGTGCTTGTCACGTTAGTAGGGATTGTATCGATAGAAGTGATTGGGGCTCACGAGAGCTCTGATGAAATTAGACTGGATGATGTTCCAGGAACTGTTACCTACCTTATATTGATCGATGAAGCTGGTGATGTTTACCGTGATGCTTTGGGCGCGGTTGTTCAGGGCGGTAATGCGCTCAATGATTATCGAGCTAATAAGACTCAATTTTCTCAAGCAATTGAAGAAGCAAAGCGTTTAGAGAGTAAAGGCTCAGAGGACCATCGTCGTGTTCAGCGAATTGAAGAGCTAATGGGGCGCTTTACTCAAGAGTTTGAATCGAAGCTCGTACCTATGCTTAATGATGAAACTGCATTGTTATCAAATATCCAGCAGCTTCGCTCTTTGTATGAGAGTAATCTTATCCCGATTGAAAATTTGCTTGATCAAGCATCTGAAAGTGAGATTGCTGATACAGAGCGAGCTCTGCTAACACTAACGGATTCGTTTATTACAATCGAACGCACGATTATGGTGTTGACTGCGGTTGCGATTGTGTTTGGCTGTGTAATTGCGTTTGTATTGTCTAGCTCTATTACTAATCGCTTAACTCGTGTAGAGCAAGTTGCACGACGCGTAGCAAATGGTGATCTAACGGCAGGTGACATTGTTGATGATTCTGGTGATGAGTTGGCTGACCTTGCTCAATCGATCAACCAGATGCAAAAGTCATTGGTCGATCTCCTCGGTTCTATCTCATCAGTGACTACCCAAGTTCAATCCGTTACTGGTGAGCTATCATCAATCAGCCACGACATCGTATCTGGCGCCTCTGCTCAAGCAGATAAAGCGACATTGATTGCGACTGCGGCAGAAGAACTAAGCTTAACCATTTCTGAAGTAGCGCAACAAGGTACTTCTACTTATGAAGAAGCGCGCCGCTCAGAAACGTCTGCAGAAGACGGTCGTAAAGTGATCGTGGAGATGGTTGCGAGCATCCAACAAGTGTCTACTCAAATGAGCGACATGTCGTTACAAATGAACACGCTGGGTTCACATGGCGAGCAGATTGGCAGTGTTATCAAGGTAATCGAAGATATCGCAGAACAAACCAACCTCTTGGCTCTGAACGCGGCTATTGAAGCTGCGCGTGCTGGTGAGTTCGGTCGTGGTTTTGCCGTGGTAGCTGATGAAGTACGAGCGCTAGCGGAGAGAACGACTAAAGCAACACAAGAAGTGTCTGGTATCATCCAATCTATTCAATCAGGTACTCAAGAAGCGGTGACTTACACTCAAGACAACTGTCGTTTAGTTGAAATTGGTGTAGAGCAAAGTACAGGGGCGGTATCGGCTCTAGAAGCAATTGTTAGCGGTGCGGGCAACGTACAAAGCATGGTTAACTCAATTGCGACTGCGGCAGAAGAACAGACAGCGGTGACAAAAGAAATCGCAGCGGATATTACGGCAATCAGTGATATCTCTGAACAGTCATTACAGTTAGCGACTCGCAGCTCTGAGAACACATCAGGTTTGAATGCTAAAGTTGCCGAGCTTGAAGGTTTAGTAGGTAAGTTCAAACTTGCTTAGAGCTTAGAGCTTAGAGCAGGATCATAAGTCTAGAACATAAGCTTAGAGCGAATTGATTAAAGACTTCCCAGTGAAAGTTACCTATTGAAACATAAGCCCAACGATTCAATGTTTATTGAACTCGTTGGGCTTTTTCGTAGCTGGAATCTGGATTCAGACACGGTATACTCCACGTTCTACAATGGAGCTAGCCTTTATATGTTCGACATTCTTCTGAATCACTCTGATTTTTTACTTATAAACAAACATCCAGGCGTCAGCGTCCATAAAGACGATGGTGATACGATGTTATTGCAAGAAGTTGCTAAGGCAATCAATGAACCGAAGCTATATTTAGTCCATCGTCTCGATAAAATGACGTCAGGAATTCTACTGCTGGCAAAAAATGCCCCAGCAGCGAGTGAGCTTTCACAGTTGTTTGCAAAGCGTGAAGTAGAGAAGTACTACCTTGCGATAGGCTCCAAGAAGCCGAAGAAAAAGCAAGGGCTGATCTCAGGAGATATGGAGCGTTCACGACGCTCAAGTTGGAAGCTACTGACAACCAAAGAAAACCCAGCGATTACCCAATTTTTATCTGCAACGGCTGAACCCGGTGAGCGTCTACTTTTATGTAAACCCTATACGGGACGAACTCACCAGATCCGTGTCGCGATGAAGTCCATCGGCTCGGCTATTGTTGGTGATCCTATTTACAATCCATCGAACGAGGCTGACAGAGGCTATCTGCATGCCTTCGCGATTCGATTTACCTATCAATCACAAGCCTACGAATATGTCTGCGATCCAAGAAACCTCGACTCTTTGGGTGAGAAATGGCATCAAGAGATCGTGTCTAATGGTTTAGACAGTTGGCTTGAACCTTGGTCATTAACGTGGCCAAAGCTAAACACTAAGTGAGTGAAATAATGGAAGCATCAGCTTTACCTCTGTTTTTTAGTTATATTGAACAGCAATTGAATGAAGTGCCGAATGAACTACGTCGTATTTTTCACGGGCGTGGCAAGTTTTGGCCCGGCCTAGAACAACTCACTTGTGATTGGGTTGATGGACAGTTATTGGTTAACGTGTTTAAAGAAGTGGACCAAGCGTTCTTATCATCTCTAAAGACTGGATTGGTCGACCTCACTAACAAAGATATCTGGCAAGTAAAACAGGGCACAAGCATTGTGCTGCAACACCGTTATGCTGATGGCGCGCCCTCTGAAGTGTTGTGGGGTCAATTGAACGACTCACCAGTCGTGGTTGAACATGGGCTTAAGTACCAACTAGACATTGGCCGCAATCAGAACTTCGGTCTGTTCCTAGACATGCGTAATGGTCGTCAGTGGGTACAAGATAATGCTAAGAATAAGAACGTCCTTAACCTGTTCGCATACACTTGTGGTTTCTCTGTGGCGGCGATTGCGGGTGGCGCTCGACAATGTATGAACGTAGACATGTCTCGCGGATCACTGAACAAAGGCCGTGATAACCACCGCTTGAATGAGCATGATATGCGCTCGGTGAACTTCCTTGGCTACGATATCTTTAAGTCGTGGGGAAAAATCAAGAAGGGTGGCCCATATGAGCTGGTTATTATCGATCCGCCTTCGTTCCAAAAAGGCAGCTTTGCACTTACTAAAGACTACAAAAAGATCTTACGTCGTTTGCCTGAGCTTCTAACCGAAGGTGGTGAAGTGATTGCTTGTGTTAACTCACCAGCAGTGTCACCAAACTTCTTGATTGAGACGATGGTAGAAGAAGCGCCAAGTGTTGAGTTTATCGAGCGTCTAGATAACCCACCTGAGTTTGTCGATGTTGACCCCGATTCAAGTTTGAAAGTCCTGAGATTTAAAATTAACGTTTCTTAAGACGCTTAATTTAGAGTTAACAAATATCAACGTTTGAAAGTAAAAAAGCCAACTCAATGAGTGGCTTTTTGGTCTTTAGGTTTCGAAGAAGTTTAAGCTTGTTGTTTCTCTAGCTCAGCTTCTTTCACTTCGTCTTTGATTAGAGAATCAACGATTACCGCACATGCTGCATCACCAGTGATGTTAAGAGCAGTACGAATCATGTCGAAGATACGGTCTAGAGCGAACAACAGAGGTAGACCTTCGATAGGGATACCAGCTGCTAGAAGAACCGCAACCACTAGGAAAGAAGGACCTGGAACTCCTGCTTGACCAACTGCGCCTAGCGTAGAGGTTACGATGATAGCAACGTAAGCGCCCATAGACAGGTCGATGTTGAACAGCTGTGCGAAGAAGATAGCAACTAGGCCGTAGTAAATTGCATTACCAGACATGTTGATCGTCGCACCAAGTGGCAGAACGAATGAAGCCGTAGAGTTGCGAACGCCAAGTTCTTTCTCTACCGTTTCCATTGTTACTGGTAGTGTCGCCATTGAAGATGCTGTTGATAGTGCAACCGCTTGAGGCTTCTTCATTGCCACTAGGAACTTCTTAGCTGAAGTCTTAGTGAAGATTTGAATCATCAGTGGGTAAGCAACAAAGCCGAAGATAAGAATCGCAGCGATGTAAACAATGAACAGCTTGAACACGACCATAAGCGCGCCAAAACCAAACGTACCTACTGCTTCAGCCATTAGGCCGAATACGCCAAGTGGTGCAATGATCATAACTTTGTTGATCATCCATACCATAGCGTCAACGATAGCATTTACACCGTTGATGATAGGGTCACGTTTCTCTTTTGCTTGTTTAGAAATCGCAATACCAAAGAATAAGCAGAAAACGAGAATTTGCAGAATGTTTGCTTCATTCAGTGATTGGAAAACGTTGGTAGGGATCATGCCAGTGATGGTTGCCCAGAACGTTGGAAGTTCGCCTTTCGCAGCGTATTCTGAAGAGAACATGCCTTCAACGCCAGAAACATCGATACCACGCCCCGGTTCGAACACTTCACCCATTACAAGCGCTAGTGCTACAGCAAGTGCAGACGTTAGTGCAAAGTAACCCAGTGTTGTTACACCGACTTTACCAGCCGATGAGCTATTACCTAGACCTGCAGCACCTGAAATTAGGGCAACCGCGACTAGAGGAATAACCAGCATCTTGATCAAATTGATGAAGATAGCACCCAGTGGAGCGAACATAGTTGCGCTGTCACCCATCATCGCGCCGACTGCGGTACCGATGATCATTGCAATAACGACTTGAATGCCAATATTGCTTAGTAAACTCTTTTCTTTTAACACTTCCATAACCTCTGTGCTACTAAATATAAAAATCCCAGAACTACTCACCAATGTACGATGTACCATTGGATTAATATTTCGCGACGAGTTTTACACGTATCCTTTACATTTATCAATATGAGCAGAGGTGAAAGTCTCTGAAAAACAGGTGGTCTAATGTCATTTGTTGATTTTGCACAATAATGCAATCGTTTGCCTTGGTTTTTTATAGCGATGTTATTTGTGGAATTTATAAAAGCTTTTTCGCTGGAGGTTTTGTGAATGATTTACAATCGTTAGTGTTGAAAACGTCCCATTAACATTTTGATTTCATTTGCGAGTGTTTTTTGAACGTTTATGTTGGGGTAAATCCACAGGTACGTGTTGTGTGAAATTTAGCCTGAACTATGCTTAAGGTATCTATTTATTACCAAGATGTTACCTCTGCGCTTTAAATAAAACGTCTATCTAGCATCTCAGTTGTAAGGAGAGGGGCTATGACTTTTATATTAAAGTACTTGTTTGCGTTTCTTCTGTTGTTCAGCTCTGTGTTCGCTCAGGCCGATGATGTCTGGGTGATTGAGGTGAACGGAGGGATAGGTCCGGCGACCAGTGATTACCTCACTAGAGAAATAGAACAAGCTCACGATGAGCAAGCAAAACTCATCATTTTGAAAATGAATACGCCTGGCGGGTTAGATTCGTCGATGCGTGACATTATTCGATCCATCACCACCTCACCAATTCCAGTCGCTACTTGGGTTGGGCCTGCGGGTTCGCGAGCAGCGAGCGCCGGAACCTATATTTTACTTGCCAGCCACGTTGCTTCCATGGCGCCCGGAACTAATCTAGGTGCAGCAACCCCTGTGTCTTTCGGCGGTGGCAAAGCGCCGACTAATCCCTTGTCGCCTCAAGACGATACCGATAAAGATGATAACACTTCTGCGAGTGAGCAAGACGCAACCAAACAAGAGAACTCAGACCAAGTAAAAGCCACCACTGCGATGGAAAAGAAAGTCATTAATGATGCAGCTGCCTACATCGTCAGTTTGGCTAAGCTGCACAAACGTAACGAAGAATGGGCAGAAAAAGCGGTAAGAGAGGCAGCCAGCTTGGATTCTGAGAATGCACTGACTCTTAACGTGATTGATTTTATTGCCAGCGATCTTCAGCAATTGGTTGAACTGAGCAACGGACGCACCATCACCATCAACGGTGTCAGTCAGGAAGTCCAACTTAGTGATGTTGCTTTTGTCGAGCGAGAACAAGACTGGCGCTTTAGTTTGCTGTCAGTGATCACGAACCCGAACGTTGCATATATTTTGATGCTGATTGGTATCTACGGTTTGTTACTCGAATTCTATAACCCTGGCGTCGGGCTACCGGGTGTATTGGGGGGGATCTGTCTGTTACTGGCAATGTACTCCTTACAAATGCTGCCGGTGAGTTACGCAGGCCTTGCGTTGATTCTGCTTGGAATTGCCTTAATGGTGGCAGAGGCCTTTAGCCCGAGCTTCGGGATTTTCGGTTTGGGTGGCGTCGCCGCATTCACATTGGGCTCGATCATGCTGATGGATACCGAAGTGCCGGGTTATCAAATCGCATTGCCGTTAATTATCGGCATTAGCCTATTCTCTGTCGCTTTTATCGTTGTAACGATCTCTATGCTAGTCCGGGTGAGAAACAAGCCGGTGACTACGGGGATGGAAGCGGTTGTCGGCGACACTGGCAAAGTGGTAAGCGGCTTCCCCGGTACGGGTCGAGTATTGGTTGAAGGTGAGATCTGGCAAGCCAAATGTGCGAGTGAATTGCAAGCGGGGCAGCTTATTAGAGTGACCAAACTGACTGGGTTGTTGTTGGATGTTGAGGCGTTGCCCGATGAGACATCATCGAAATCTAGCTAGCGCGACATGCTAGAACAAACTTGATTGAATTATTTATTGCTTAACCATCGTTACCATTAGGGGGCGGTTATGTTTATACACACTATAGGTATTGTCATTGTGCTCGTTATCTTGCTGATAGCCAGCATGTTCAGAGTGCTGCGCGAGTACGAGCGTGCAGTGGTGTTCTTCCTCGGGCGCTTTTACGGCGTCAAAGGGCCGGGGTTGATTATCATCATTCCTTTCATTCAACAAATCGTAAGAGTGGATCTACGAACTATCGTGTTGGACGTGCCGACGCAAGATTTGATCACACGCGATAACGTGTCAGTGAAGGTGAATGCCGTGGTCTATTTTCGAGTGCTGGATCCGAAGATGGCGATCAATAACGTAGAGAACTACCTCGAAGCGACCAGTCAACTGTCACAAACAACGTTGCGTTCAGTATTAGGACAGCATGAGTTGGATGAATTGCTGTCTGAGCGAGAAGAGCTCAATAGAGACTTGCAAGCGATACTGGATCAACACACCGATAACTGGGGGATCAAGATTGCCAATGTCGAGATCAAGCATGTGGATCTTGATGACAGTATGGTGCGAGCTCTAGCTAAGCAAGCCGAGGCGGAACGTTCACGTCGAGCTAAGGTGATCCATGCAACAGGGGAACTAGAAGCATCAACCAAGCTGAAAGAGGCTGCAGAGGTTCTTAATCAAGCGCCAAATGCGATTCAGCTGCGTTACATGCAAACACTAACAGAAGTAGCGAATGAGCGAACTTCCACAATCATATTCCCAATGCCCATCGATCTGGTCGAGAAGATAACCGACCCGATCAAAGCGACGCTCAATGAGGCTGCGATTAAGAAAGCGATGAAAGCTGATGAGTAGTTAGCGTGAATGACGAGTTATAAAAAAGGCTCCACAGTTGTGGAGCCTTTTAGTATTTGAATCGCTGGTTTTATTTAACGACTATTGATTACGAACGTCTATTTAATGACCGTCGATTATTTCTGCGTTGCCGCTTTCATTGGCGTAACAAACTCCGCAAGTGCTTTAAGCATTGCTTCTGGTTGTTCAACGTTGTTTTCAATGATTTTCACAACCGCTGAGCCAGAGATAGCACCTGCAGCGCCCGCTACAATCGCTTCTTTCACTTGTTCAGGAGCAGAGATACCGAAACCAAGCAGTGCTGGTGGCGCATCAAACTTGTTCAAGCGATCAAGTAGGGCAGTTACAGGCATGTTTGCTTTTGTTTCTGCACCCGTTACGCCTGAGCGAGAAAGTAGGTATGTGTAACCGCCACCTAGCTCAGAAACTGATTGAAGTGTTTCATCGCTTGCTGTTGGCGGAGCAATAAAGATTGGGTGAACTCCAAACTTCTTCGCAGCAGCAACAAATTCGCCGCTTTCATTGGTTGGTACATCAGCAATCAATACTGAATCGATACCTGCTTTTGCGCAGCGTTCGTAGAAGTTCTCAATACCACGTGCGTAAACCAAGTTCGCGTACATCAGTAGGCCGATTGGCAGCTCTGGGTATTTAGCGCGAATTTGACCAATAAGATCAAAACACACATCTGGCGTTACTTTAGAATCTAAAGCACGAATGTTTGCGCCTTGGATTGTTGGGCCATCTGCAAGCGGATCAGAGAATGGAATACCAAGCTCAAGTGCGTCAGCACCCGCTTCAACTAGCGTTTCCATGATCTTAAGTGATTGCTCAGGGTTAGGATCGCCAACCGTTACGAATGGTACAAATGCGCCCTGATTCTTTTCAGCTAAGCGAGTGAAGAGTGATTGATAGCGATCCATTATAATGCTCCTTTCTCTTTAAGAATGTCGTGTACAGAGAAAATGTCTTTGTCACCGCGACCAGATAAGTTAACGACTAATAGCTGTTCTTTCTCTGGGTCGTCGTGAGCCATTTTAACAGCATGAGCCACAGCATGAGATGACTCTAGCGCTGCAATTATACCTTCTTTACGTGCAATCAATTGGAACGCTTCTAGCGCTTCGTCATCGGTCACGTTGTCGTATTCAGCACGGCCAATCGCATTTAGGTGCGCGTGTTGAGGACCAACTGATGGGAAATCTAGACCCGCAGATACAGAGTAAGACTCTTCTACTTGGCCGTTCTCATCTTGCATCAGTGGGGCTTTCATACCGAAGAAAATACCGGTTTTACCGTGTTTAAGCGGCGCGCCGTGTTGGTCAGTATCAATACCTTTACCAGCAGGCTCTACACCGATTAGGCGAACAGACTCTTCTTCAATGAAATCAGCGAACATGCCGATAGCGTTTGAACCACCGCCAACACAAGCGATAACGGCATCAGGAAGGCGACCTTCACGAGCTAGAATTTGGTTTTTCGTTTCTTCACCAATCATGCGTTGGAAATCACGAACAATCGTTGGGAATGGGTGAGGACCCGCTGCAGTACCCAATAGGTAGTGCGCGTCTTCATAAGTTGCAGACCAGTCACGTAGCGCTTCGTTACATGCATCTTTTAGCGTTGAAGAGCCAGAATGAACAGGGATAACCTCTGCGCCCATCAACTTCATGCGGAATACGTTCGGGCTTTGACGCTCAACGTCTTTTGCTCCCATGTAAACGCGACACTTAAGGCCTAATAGAGCACACGCTAGAGCAGTGGCAACACCGTGTTGGCCAGCTCCTGTTTCAGCGATGATTTCTTGCTTACCCATACGTTTTGCTAGCAGCGCTTGGCCAAGTACTTGGTTTGTTTTGTGAGCACCGCCGTGAAGTAGATCTTCACGCTTTAGGTACAGTTTGGTTTTTGTACCTTTAGTCAGGTTACGCGTTAGCGTTAGTGCCGTTGGACGACCTGCGTACTCTTGCAGAAGCGTCATGAATTCACTGCGGAACTCAGGATCTGCTTGTGCATCGATAAATGCTTGTTCTAGTTGGTCTAGTGCTGGCACTAGGATCTGCGGTACGTATTGACCACCGTATTCACCGAAGTAGGCATCGAGTTTAGCCATTGTGTTATTCCTTCAATTCTATTGATGTGTCTTCACACCAAGTCATTTAATCTTGCTTGAGCTTCGCAAAAGGCAAAGCCCACAAATATGTTTTTAGTTTCTGCTTTCTAATTTCTAGCGCGAGCTTGTGCTAGTAATTACGAATCGCTGCAAAAGCGCGTTGCAGTTTGTCTGCGTCTTTTTTACCTGGAGCGGATTCAACGCCAGAGTTTAGGTCTAATCCTAAACAACCTAACTTAGCGGCTTGGTTAGCGTTTTCTGGGTTTAAGCCACCCGCTAACATAATTGCGCTTTGGTTGTTGATTAGGCTCCAATCGAACGCTTGGCCAGTACCACCCGTTTGAGAACCCACTTTAGTATCTAGCAGGTGACGAGTCACGTTGCTTTTCAGTAATTCTGGTAGCGCGCTTTTAGCACCGTTTTCACCACCAGAAGCCACACCGTAAGCTTTCCAAATCTCAACGCTTTCAGGTATTGATTGTTTTAACTCATCAACAAATGCTTGAGACTCATCACCGTGCAGTTGCACAGCGAATAGGCCTAGCTCAGATACCGTTTTCGTAACGTCTGCTACGCTGTGGTTTTGGAACACACCCACGTAGTTCAGCGGTGCGCCACTCATGGTTAAACGAGCCGCTTCGATATCCACATGACGCTTAGACGCTTCAACGAAAATCAAACCACCGAACACCGCACCAGCTTGATGAGCCTTCGCGGCATCGTCAGAGTGAGTTAAACCACACACCTTGTTTTCACCGAGTGTTACTTTACGCACTGCAAGCTCTAGGTTCTTTTCAGCCATCAGAGAGCTGCCGATTAAGAAACCATCTGCAAACGTTGAAAGGTCTCGAACTTGTTGATGTGTGTAGATGCCAGACTCTGAAATCACGACTGCGTTTGGAGCCAGTTCGCGAACCAGCGGAGCCAACTCTTTAGTACGGTTCAAATCCGTCGAAAGGTCACGCAGGTTACGGTTATTAATACCGATCACTTTTGCTTTTAAAGCGACTGCACGGTGAAGCTCTTCTTCGTTACTGACTTCGGTTAGGACACCCATGTTGAGCGAGTGAGCAACTTCCGCCAGTGCTTGGTACTCTTCGTCATCTAATACCGATAGCATCAACAAGATAGCATCTGCAGAGTAGTGACGAGCTAAGTAAACTTGGTAGGTATCAACCATGAAGTCTTTACACAGGATAGGCTGCTTAGCAATGCTGCGAACCTTAGGTAAAAACTCAAAGTCACCTTGGAAGTATTTCTCGTCTGTCAGCACTGAAATCGCGTTGGCGTGGTTGTTGTAAACCGATGCAATGTAGTCCAAATCAAACTCGTCACGGATTAAACCTTTAGACGGAGATGCCTTCTTACATTCAGTGATGAAAACGGTTTGTTCTCCGCTCAGAGCATCATAAAAGCTGCGGTCTGTTGCGGTTAACGCCGCTTTAAACTCGTCCAGTGGTTGGGTCTGCTTACGCGCTTCAACCCATTGGTATTTGTCACGAACGATTTTTGCTAGTACTTCCGCCATTTCAGCTTCTTTGACTGAAACGTGGGTCGACAGTTTATCGGTAGTCTGTGTCATGTTCTTTGTCTCAATTCGTCGTTCGTTAGGCGTGCGAAGCAAGCTTTTGGACAAGCTCGTACGCTTTGCCAGAGTTCATCGCGTCAATCGCTTGCTGTGCGTTGGCTTTTAGATCTTCGTGACCAAATAGACGCATCAATAGAGCAACGTTGACGGCCACTGCGCCAACTTGAGCATCAGTGCCTTTACCCGTAAGGATATCGGTTGTGATGGCTTTGTTCTCTTCTGGCTCGCCACCCTTGATTGCTTCAAGAGGGTGAGTGTTCAAACCAAAGTCTGCCGGTGTCACTGTGTACTCGTGAATTTCGCCATCTTTAATTTCAGCAACGATGGTTTCGCCGTGAATAGCTACTTCATCAAGGCCGCTACCGTGAACAACTGCCGCGCGCTTCATACCCATTTGCAGCATGGTTTCCGCGATAGGGCGTACTAGCTCTTTGCTGTAAACACCCATTAACTCGATGTTAGGGCGAGCAGGGTTAATCAGTGGGCCAAGGATGTTGAAGATAGTGCGTGTTTTCATTGTTTGACGAACAGGCATCGCGTGACGTACACCGACGTGATATTGCGGAGCAAATAGGAATGCTACGCCAAGCTCGTCGACTGCAGTACGAGTGTCTTCTGCTGTCATCGCTAGGTTAATACAGAACGAATCCAGTAAGTCAGAAGATCCTGATTTGCTCGATACGCTGCGGTTGCCGTGCTTAGCTATTTTTAAGCCACACGCTGCTGCTACAAATGCAGAAGTTGTAGAAATGTTGATGGTGTTGTGACCGTCGCCACCTGTACCTACGATGTCAGCGAAATCGTAATCAGGGCGTGGGAACGGGTTTGCATTGGCAAGCAGTGCTTTCGCCGCGCCAGCGATCTCATCAGGCGTTTCGCCTTTGATTTTCAATGCAGTCAGAGCAGAAGCCATCAAGATTGGGTCAAGTTCACCCTTGATGATCACATCAAATAACTGTTGGCTTTCTTCTTGAGTAAGAGACTGCTGTTCGTAAAGTTTATTAATCTGTTCCATGATCGTTTCCTAGTTAGTCTTTTGGTCAAGAGTGGCTGTCTTCTCAAGGGGAGAGCTTTTCTCTAAATGAATAGGTTTCTCAAGAGCCCATTCGATAGCGTTCGCAAGAAGCGTTGCACCGTAGGTCGTCATAATTGATTCAGGGTGGAATTGGAATCCACAAACCTTGTCTTGTTCTTGAACCACAGACATTACCAAATCATCGACTTCAGCGGTCACCGTTAGGCTATCAGATACATGCGTTGCTACTAAAGAGTGGTAGCGAGCGATAGCCAGCGGCGAAGGTAAGCCTTGGTAAGTCGCATGATTTTGGTGTTCCATCATCGACACCTTACCATGAATGATTTCGCCAGCGCCTGCAACGGTGCCACCGTAGGCTTCAACAATCGCTTGGTGGCCTAAGCAAATACCAATCATTGGCACTTTGCCTTTTAGTAGCTGAATCAGCTCAGGCATGCAGCCCGCATCAGCCGGAGCGCCTGGGCCTGGCGAAAGCAGTGCAACAGGGTTGTCTAGTTCGTTGATCGCCGCTTCAACAACCTTTGCCGGAATGTTGTTACGGTAAATTTTCACGCTGTGACCCAGTGAACGAAACTGGTCTACAAGGTTGTAAGTGAACGAGTCGAAGTTATCGATGAATACAATATCAGCCATGATTACGACTCCTTATTACTTGTTAGGTTTTTAGTATGAGCTGCTTGAATCGCAGAGATGACCGCTTGAGCTTTGCCGCGCGTTTCATCTGCTTCTGCTTGTGGGTCAGAGTCGAACACCACGCCCGCGCCCGCTTGTACTTGTGCTACGCCATCTTCAACGTAAGCAGAACGAATTACGATACAAGTATCTAAAGTGCCTTCACCGGTTAGGTAACCGACTGCACCACCGTAGCTACCACGACGCGTTTTTTCTACGTCACGGATAAGCTGCATTGCGCGGATTTTTGGTGCACCCGTTAGCGTACCCATGTTCATACAAGCTTGGTAAGCGTGTAGGGCATCTAAGTCTTCACGGAGCTGACCAACAACACGAGAAACCAAGTGCATTACATGGCTGTAGCGATCAACTTTCAGCAAGTCTGCTACGTGGCGAGTGCCAGCTTCTGCGATACGTGCTACATCGTTACGTGCTAGGTCGACCAGCATCATGTGTTCAGCGTTTTCTTTCTTGTCGGTACGCAGTTCAAGTTCAATGCGGCTATCTAGGTCGAAATCAATTTGACCATTCGGGCGCTTACCACGACGACGAGTACCAGCAATTGGGTAAATTTCGATTTGGTTGGTATCAGTTTCGTACTTCAGTGCACTTTCTGGAGAAGCACCAAACAGAGTAAACAGCTCGTCTTGCATGTAGAACATGTAAGGGCTTGGATTACTTTGCTTGAGTTCTTTGTAAGCCGCCAGTGGAGCAGGGCAAGGTAGCGTAAAGCGACGTGAAGGTACCACTTGGAATACATCGCCTTTAACGACGTATTCTTTTAAATCACGAACCGTTTGGCAGAAGTCTTCATCTGAAACGCTTGGTACAGCGTCAACATTGTCGAGCGGCGTAACTTCTGTGATGGCTTTCAATGACTGACATTGAGTCTGAATGTCGACTAGGCGGTCTGTTAATTGCGCTTTGATGCTTTCATCTTGAGCAAACAAGCTCGCGTGAAGCAGGCCTTCGTTTTCTTGGTGGTCGAAACGTAATAGTGTTTCAGCTACGTAGAAGACAAAGTCAGGACAATTGTTGGTTGCTTCAGCATCACCGAGTGGCTCAAAGTTTGCCACGATGTCGTAAGCGAATAGACCCGCCATGAATAGCGCGTGTTTGTTATCCACGTCTTGCTCAAAGCTGTGCTGAACCAAACGCAGTGCATCGAATGAAGACGCTTCTCTTAAACGTGAATCTTCGTCTAATTCGTTGCTTGGTTCGACAAAAGTCAGCGTCAATACGTTATCCGTAAGGTCAGATTTTATCTCTGTTTTAACGTTTTGAGCTAGGTGTTCGATTAGCGCTTGACCATTTTGAGTCAACGCTTGAAAGGTTACTTCATGTCCGCGACATACGATGCGAACAGCAGAGTCGATAAGGAGTAGGCTTGTCAGGTTCTGTTTAGATTCAATCTCAGCCGATTCCAACAGCAAACTGTCTGTTTTGTTTTCACACAGGGTATGAAAAACGCTGGTTGGATCTTGCGAGTAAGGAACGGAAGAATTGATGACCTCAATGGTTCCCAGCTTTTTGATTTCAATGGCCTTGTTCACAAGACCTCCTTTATGATTCTTTAAATTTCCTGCCGTACATAGTCGCATAAAGATACCTTTCACCCAATCTAGAATATGGTCAATTCGTTGATTTGTTAGTCAGTTGAATGTGAGATGTTCGACAAATTAAAAAGCCCGCTATGAAAGCGGGCTTAGTGATAACTTTTTTATAAACAAACTGTTTAATTAGAAGTACACGTTGGCCCACCAAGAACTTGTCCAAGTGCGCCACCAATTAAGCTCTGAACTTGCTTCTACTGAAGAAAGTTCTAAAACTTTATCTTTATGGTTTTGGTTAAATTCTTGTAACATAGTGAACCTATCAAATGTGATACTTCGTATTTGTGTACTAGTTAACTAGTTTTACTCTTGAAGGTCAAGTGCGTTGACACAAATATAACGATAAAAATTGAAAACAATGAAAAAGAATATATGAGAATTGATCTACATAGTCATACAACAGCCTCAGATGGCCGACTTACTCCACCTGAACTGATTGACCGAGCGCTAGGCTTTAACATCGAAGCGTTAGCGATTACAGATCATGATACGACTGATGGGCTTGCAGAAGCACGCAGCTATATTGCTGATAACAATCTTCCTATTCAGTTGATTAACGGCATCGAGATCTCAACCGTTTGGCAAAACAAAGATATCCATATTGTTGGGTTAAACGTCGATCCTGAATCACCAGAATTGAAAGCATTAATTGAACAACAAAAGCTTCATCGTATTGGGCGTGCTGAGATGATTGCTCAGCGACTCGAGAAAGCGACTCGTGAAGGTGTGTTAGAAGAGGTTAAGTTGATTGCAGGTGATGCACCAATTACTCGAGCACACTTTGCGAAATGGTTAGTCGACAATGGCTACGCGAAAACCATGCAGCAGGTGTTTAAAAAGTTTCTTACGCGCAACAATCCAGGTTATGTGCCGCCAACATGGTGCTCAATGAGTGATGCTGTCACGGCTATTCATGCGGCTGGTGGTCAAGCGGTATTAGCTCACCCTGCGCGATATGGCCTTACTGCCAAGTGGGTTAAACGCCTTCTCGCTGCATTTGTTGAAGCAAATGGTGACGCTATGGAAGTGGCTCAACCTCAGCAAGCACAACAAGAAAGACGCACACTTGCGGATTATGCTATACAATACAAACTATTAGCCTCCCAAGGCAGCGACTTCCATTACCCATCCCCATGGATGGAACTTGGACGTAATCTCTGGCTACCTTCTGGGGTCGAAGAAGTATGGAAAGATTGGGAGTTTCAAACGGTTTCACCATCTGAATAGTCTTTAGGTGAACCAGCTCCTTCTGATGATAGAGTCGAGAGATTCGATAACGAGGATCAACAATGAGCCAGTTTTTTTATGTACACCCAGATAACCCACAAGCACGCTTAATTACTCAAGCGGTTGCGATTATTCGCAATGGCGGCGTTGTGGTTTATCCAACAGATTCAGGTTATGCACTGGGTTGTCAGCTTGAGAATAAACAAGCACTCGAACGCATCTGTAAAATTCGTCGAATCGATGATAAGCACAATTTCACTTTGTTATGCCGTGATCTTTCTGAGTTGTCACTGTATGCACGAGTCGATAACGTGGCTTTCCGCCTGCTTAAGGCGCACACGCCAGGTGCTTACACGTTTATTTTCAAAGCAACAAAAGAAGTGCCAAAGCGTTTGATGAACGCTAAGCGTAAAACGATCGGTATTCGTGTACCGGACAACAAAATTGCCCTAGATCTTCTAGAAGCAATGGGCGAGCCATTGATGTCGACGTCTCTGATTCTTCCGGGTAACGAGACCACTGAATCGGATCCAGAAGAAATTCGCGACAGCCTAGAGCATGCGGTTGATGTCATTTTGAATGGCGGCTACTTAGGTGAACAACCAACCACGGTTATTGACTTCAGTGACGATGACGCCGTTGTTTTACGTCGTGGTGCCGGTGATCCAGCGCCGTTTGAATAATAGCGTTACTGATTAACAGTCTGTAACGAAACAGCAAACCTGCCACAGTAAATAACAAGTGCTTTTTGGCAGGTTATTTGCGATAATACGCGACCGCGATTTGGTCGCGAAAAATTCATTCGACGTCTGTGAAGACGACAATTAGGTAGAAAAGAGTAAATGAGCGAAAAATTACAGAAGGTTTTAGCGCGAGCTGGTCACGGTTCTCGTCGTGAACTAGAAGGTTTAATCAAATCTGGTCGTGTAAGTGTTAACGGTCAAGTTGCGAAATTGGGTGAGCGTCTTGAAGACGAGAACTCAGTGATCCGTATCGATGGCCACACTATTACAGGCAAAGCCTCTGAAGAAGTGGTTTGTCGTGTACTTGCTTACTACAAACCTGAAGGTGAGCTTTGTACTCGTCACGATCCTGAAGGTCGCCGTACTGTTTTCGATCGTCTACCTAAGATCCGTGGTTCTCGTTGGATTTCAGTTGGTCGTCTTGATGCAAACACATCAGGCCTACTGTTGTTCACAACCGATGGTGAACTAGCTAACCGCCTAATGCACCCAAGCCGTCAGGTTGAGCGTGAGTACCTAGTACGTGTATTTGGTGAAGTAACTGAGCAAAAAGTTAAGAACGTGACTCGTGGCGTTCAACTTGAAGATGGTATGGCTCGTTTCGAAGATGTGGTTTACGCTGGCGGTGAAGGTATGAACCATACTTTCTACGTAGCAATTAACGAAGGTCGTAACCGTGAGGTTCGTCGTCTTTGGGAATCACAAGAAACAACAGTAAGCCGTCTGAAACGTGTACGTTACGGTGATATCTACCTTGATAAGAAACTGCCTCGTGGCGGTTGGAAAGAGCTAGATCTTCAAGAAGTAAACTACTTGCGAGAGCTTGTTGAACTTCAGCCAGAAAAAGAGACACTGTTGGATCTTGATCCTGCAAACACTTCTCGTAAGCGTGAGCGTTCTCGTAGCCAAAAAATTCGTCGCGCTGTTAAGCGTCACGAAGAGCGTGCAAATGCTCCTAAAGGCCGTAGCAACCAGACTAAGCGTAAGAAGCCTGCAACTCGCGGTACTACAACACCTGATTCAGGCCGTAGTGCTCCAGCGACCAATGGCAAACCTCAGGCTACCAAAAAGCCTAAACTGAACAACGGACGCCCGGCTAAACCGGCTAAGCCAAGATCACGTAAGTAATTACGTGGATTCTGAAGCTTAATCCAACGTTTCGAATACAAAAAAACCTGCTAACTTAGCAGGTTTTTTTATGTCTTGAATATGGCGCAGTTCAAATCATGTGGGAGTGCTTGATCAGGTAGAAGTGCTTAGCCAACTCGGCTGACTCGCTACGATTGATATTAGGTCACTTTCAAATGATTAGAGAAATTGTCACCCTTCGCCATGCGGTCATACAGAATAACATTAACCGCAGCAGCAAGGTTCATGCAGCCATTAGTCGGAACGTAGATGGTTTCACGACAGAAGTCTGTGATCTCTTTTTTCAGAGTCCCATCTTCAGGGCCGAAGATATAAAAAGCACGAGGTGGGTGCTTATAATCAGGCAGAGGCTTAGCGCCTTCTATTAAATCAACTGCGATGGGCACGCAGCCAACAGGAATAATATCTTTAAGATCTTCAACACCAATCAAAGGCAACTCAAGATGCTTTTCTTTGGTGTCGGTATGAAATTGTCGAGCGTGGTCATAACGGGTGCCAGTATAAAATACAGAGTTTGCTCCGTAGCAACCAGCTGCTCGCATTACTGAGCCAACATTTTCAGGGGTTTTGGGATTTACTAATCCAACACAGGCATAGCCTTTGGATAGGGTATCTGTCTTTGCTTTGGTCATAATTTTGTAGAGTTGCAGTTTGGTAAAGTGATGAGGCTATGAAGTCGTAAGAAAACCAGCTCAGTACTCTGAGCTGGTTTAAGAAGAGCCTAGTCGCGTTTCCACAACATGTGACAGAACTTGTGTTCAGGGTCACGGCTGATCAGTAGACGAGCGAATACGTCATCTAAGACATCATCAGCTTCATTTACAAGACCAATGCGTACTTCAGCGTAGATCTCTTTGTCGACTTCAAAGCCAACATGTTCAACCCAATCGTCACCAGTTTCAACAAGTTCTGCAGCGCCACGATCTTCAAACTGAGCCGTGAATAAGATCACGTCTGCAGGTTCAAGGTTATCAGCAGCCATCTCTAGAAAGATGTCGTATGCAGTGTCAATTGCGTCGTCGTAAGACATTAGGTCGTTAGCTTCGGTCATAATAAATATCTTAGCTTGCGCGGTTCATGTATTTACGTTCAGCTGTGTTCACAACAACTTTGTCGCCAGTTGCAATGTACTCAGGAACTTGAACAGTAAGGCCTGTAGACAGACGAGCTGGCTTAGTACGAGCTGAAGCAGATGCACCTTTGATTGAAGGGTCTGTCTCTTCGATTACTAGCTCAACTGAAGTTGGTAGCTCAAGAGTCGCCGCAGTACCGTCGATAAGAATCGCGTACATACCTTGCGTATCTTCGTTGATGAACAGCAGTTCGTCTTCGATCATTTCACCGTTGAAGATGAATTGTGTGTAATCTTCGTTATCCATGAAGATGTACTCGTTGCCATCAACGTAAGAGAACATCACTGCACGCTTAGTTACGTCGATCGTTTCAACGATTTCGTCAGCCTTGTGACGAACTTCTGTTTTAACGCCAGTTGCTACATCGTGACCACGGAAGCGGTAAATCTTTTGACCGCCACGGCCACCTGGTGTTGTTACTTCGATATCTTTAACTAGTACTGTTTTGCCATCAACATTGATCGCAAAACCTTTTTTAATCTCACTTGCTCTAGGCATTTTGTGTTTGTCCTTATTGGGTCTATCCGGTGATTATATCTCGTAGATGCTATAAATAGGAATAGCTTGAATCATAAAGTCACCTAAGCGATCATAGAGAGACAGTTAAATCATTATTTTATTTACCGAAACGACCTATGCAGCTACCTGTTATTGACCCAACTCAGCCATTTCAACCTGAATTTCAACCTGTGGTTAACGATCTGATTACCTTTCTAAAAGGTGGGTTAGGTTCTAATCTGCACAGTGTCTATGTTTATGGCAGCGTGGCACGCAAACAAGCCGTTGTCGGTCGCTCGAATCTAGATGTGGTTGTGGTTACCCATCGTCCTTTCCCAGATCAACGAACCACGCTGCTGAATACCATCAAATGGCGCTTCCAAAAGAGCTTCCCTCAGGTCACTCAAGTGGCGATCAAAACCACCTTGGTGAGCGAGATAGTTGATTTCGACAATATCTTTACCTGGGGCTTCATGCTTAAGCATTTAGCTGTGTGTGTGCATGGTGAAGATTTATCAGACTGCTATGGCGATTTCGAAACGAGTTGGGAAATTGCCAAACACTGGAATATGGACGCGGAGAATTGGTTAGCGGTTTATCGTAATAAGATTGCCCGAGCAACAACGCCAGAACAACAAGTCGCCGCGCAGGTGATTATTGCCAAGAAGCTTCTGCGAGCCAGTTACTCTTTGATTATGTACCGAGATAAGAACTGGTTCGATGCGCCTATGGAGTGCGGTCAACAGTTCTTGAGATATCATCCAGAGAAAGAAGTTGAGATTCAAAGGTTGGGTATATTGCTGTCTGGGCGAGCGATTCCAAAACGTTCAGTGATAGGAATTCTTGATGGTTTTGGTGAATGGCTGGTTAAGCAGTATCAGAAAACTGAGTTTCGAATCGGGTAGAGCTTCGTAAGCTATCCATTGATATGAAAAAGCAGAGCGAGTTAAGCACTCCTCTGTTATTTTCGTTTTTATGTCTGGCTCGAGCTTTAATAGATATCTCGAGTCTCATGTCGCTTCGAAAAGAGAATTCAATCTAGAACAGACCTAGCTGCTGCCCGCTAACTCTTTCAAAATCCAATCCTATAAACGGCAAAATTGCTTCTGCGACCGGTTTAATCTGCTTGTCGATGTAATGTTGATAATCGATACCGCTCTTCAAATACTCCTTGGGCTCAGGGCCACTCAGCGTAATCAAATATTCAATACGTCCTTTGTTTTGGTATTGAAGTGGGCGACCGAGCTGAGCATTGATCTCATCGGCTAATCTTGCTGCGCGAACCTGTGGCGGAATGTTCTTCTGGTATTCATGCAATTTACGGCGCAAGCGCTTTTGATAAACCAGTAGGTCATCGTGTTTGCCTGCGGATGTTTCATCGACAAACTGTCTAACATAATCACTTGGATCTTGGTCGTGAAAGACCATCTCATACAAGGTTTGTTGGAACTGTTGTGCGAGAGGCGTCCAATCGGTTCGTGCACTTTCAAGGCCTTTAAAAATGATCTTCTCTTGGTCACCTTGATTGATTAAGCCTGCATAACGTTTCTTCGATCCTGTCTCAGAGCCCCGAATTGTCGGCATTAGAAACTTGCGATAGTGAGTTTCGTATTCCAATTCAAGTATCGAGGTGAGGTTGTAGACCTCTTTCAGGTGATTCGTCCACCAGTCGTTGATGTAAGCCACAAGAGAGTGACCAATCTCGTCTGCTTGTTCTTGCTCAAAACTGCCATTAAGAGACACGAAAGTTGAATCGGTATCTCCGTAAATTACTTGATACCCTTTATCTTCGATCAGAACCTTGGTTTGCTTCATGATCTCATGACCACGCATGGTGATCGATGACGCCAATCGAGTATCAAAGAAACGACAACCAGAAGAACCCAGCACACCATAGAAAGAGTTCATGATGATCTTAATCGCCTGAGAAAAAGCTTTCTCGTTATTTTTCTTTGCGACATCACGCGCTGCCCAGAGATTTTCGATCATCTCTGGTAGAAAGTGCTTAGAGCGGTGGAATTGACCGCCACGAAACCCAGCCACTGCTTGGTCTTCTTCAGAGCCTAACTCTAACTTTAGTCCTTCAATTAACCCCATCGGGTCAATTAAGAAAGAACGAATGATCGATGGGTAAAGGCTCTTAAAATCGAGTACCAACACAGAGTCATAAAGGTTGGGAATCGAATCCATCACATAACCACCGGGGCTAGCGATCCAGTTCTCAGGCTCTAAGTTCGGCGCGACGTAACCCGCTCGGTGTATCTGAGGCATGTATAAGTTAGTAAAAGCAGCGACAGAGCCGCCAACGCGATCAAGTTCAACACCAGTTAAGCGAGAACGTTCAATAGCAAAATCGAGTAGGTGAGTGTGTTCGAAGATTCGGTTTACTAGCACACAGTCTTGAAGGTTGTACTTGGCAAGTGAAGGTTTATCGAACTTAAACATTCGATTGATTTCATCCATGCGGTCATGAACATTATGAATGTCTTTGCCTTCGCCCAGTAACTCTTGTGACACCGATTCAAGAGACCATGACCTGAAATGGTAGGTTGCTGTTTTAAGCGTATCGATACCATCTAAGACCACGCGACCAGGAATGGTAATGAATCCCTGCTGGTTTTGTGCGGAGCTGCGAAAGAAGCTCGGTTGATTGTCGCGACCAATACTGAGTTTCACTTCGTTCCATTCTGAACGTTTGTGCAGCAGCCTAAAGTCGAAATCAATGACATTCCAACCGATGATGATGTCTGGGTCAAACTCAGAGAACCACGCAATCATAGCTTCAAGCAGCGCTTTCTCGTTAGCAACCCATTGGATATTGGTGTCTGCTTCTTGTGGATCGCCAATCATGATCACTCGGCTATCCATTGGACTGTCTAGGCCGATGGAATAAAGCACACCTTTTTCCGAACACTCAATATCAAGCGAAACCACAGACAAGTTTGGCAAGTAATCGCCAGCTCGGCATTTTGCGTTCGATACTCTGCGATGCTGTCTTTTTGGAGTGATAGTGCCTGTGAATTCGATACTGCCCTTGATAAAGCGTTCCATCAGATATCGATCGGCGAGTCGAATATCGCTTTCAAAGATCTGAATTTCTTCGCTGTGAAAGGCTTGCGCTAAACCAAAGCTACTTCTCGACAGAGAGGTGTAACATGCGGCGAGAGGTGTTTGGTCAAATGTTGCTAGCTCCAAAGGCTTTAACTGGCAATTGATAGACTCTTTCGCTGCGATAGCCTGACATGCTTCAACATCAGTTTGCGCGACAAAAAATACAGGCTTTTCATTTTGAATAGTCAGTAGCGTAGGGCCTTGAGGGGTGCTTAACCACAAGTCGATTTGTGTGCGCCCTGAAAAGTCTCTTGCTTGTCTTGTGAGTACAAAGCCTTGCTGAATATCCAATGTAGTAACCTATTGAAATTGGGAATCGAATACTACCACCTAGCGACCCTCAGCGCATAACAGGCAGCAAAAATACTAACTAAATTCTAGTTAACAGAGGCAAATAACGGGACTCTATAAGCAAATAAGTGAAATTGTCGCGAATGGCTATTCAATGGTATTGAAAATATCTTTATCTTGTGTAATTTTATTGGGTGTTGTTTTAACTGGTTGATTTTTAGAAAAAGCTTGTTGTTTTAGTTTGCTTATTTGTTAATAAGTACTTGCTAAAGTTCGTGTTTCAGCACATATTCAACAGAGCTTTTTTTTAGTAATTAAGTTAAGATATACTCAATGCTGCGATTCACTGTTCCTTTGTTCAATTGTTTCAAACAGATGAAATGACACAGTGGTTGCAGAGCCAATTAATAGTGTGGAGATACAAGTTTGATAAATGTTTTCCTTGTAGATGATCACGAGCTGGTTCGCACAGGGATACGACGTATTATTGAAGACGTCCGTGGAATGAACGTAGCAGGGGAAGCTGAAAGCGGTGAAGATGCTGCAAAATGGTGTCGTACTAACAATACTGACGTTATTTTGATGGATATGAATATGCCTGGTATTGGTGGCTTAGAAGCAACCAAGAAAATCTTGCGTTTCAACCCTGATGTTAAAATCATCGTTTTAACTGTTCATACGGAAAATCCGTTTCCAACTAAAGTGATGCAAGCTGGAGCTGCTGGTTACCTTACTAAAGGGGCAGGTCCGGATGAAATGGTAAATGCAATTCGAGTGGTTAATAGTGGCCAACGATACATTTCGCCAGAAATTGCGCAGCAGATGGCTTTGAGCCAATTCTCGCCTGCGTCTGAAAATCCATTCGCAGACTTATCTGAACGTGAACTTCAAATCATGATGATGATTACCAAAGGTCAGAAAGTGACGGATATTTCAGAACAACTCAATCTAAGTCCTAAAACAGTCAACAGTTACCGCTACCGCTTGTTCAGTAAGCTGGATATCAGTGGCGATGTAGAGCTGACGCATTTAGCGATTAGACATGGAATGTTAGACACTGAGACCCTTTAACACTGAGATCGTATAGTGACCAACTTGTTTGACTCAGTCTCATTCCTCAAGACAGTAACAGAGCAGCCCGGCGTTTATCGAATGTATAACGCCGAGGCTGTTGTTATTTACGTCGGTAAAGCTAAGAACCTCAAAAAACGCCTTTCCAGTTATTTCCGTAAAAAAGTCGACAGTGAAAAAACACGCGCTTTAGTCAGCAATATTGACAAGATCGATGTCACTGTAACGCACACGGAAACAGAAGCGCTCATCCTTGAGCATAACTACATCAAGCAGTACTTGCCTAAATACAACGTACTTTTGCGTGATGATAAGTCGTACCCTTATATTTTTATTAGCGGTCACAAGCATCCTCGCTTGTCGATGCATCGTGGTGCTAAAAAGAAAAAGGGCGAATACTTTGGTCCTTACCCTGATTCCGGCGCTGTGCGTGAGACGTTGCACCTACTACAAAAAATCTTTCCTGCTCGCCAGTGTGAAGATACGGTTTATGCCAACAGAACGCGCCCGTGTTTGATGTATCAGATTGGCCGTTGTGCTGCGCCATGTGTCAGCTCAATCATCTCTGATGAAGAGTACAGTGAACTTATCGACTACGTTCGTCTGTTCTTGCAAGGGAAGGACAAGTTAGTCCTTGAGACGCTCATCGAAAAGATGGACACAGCAAGCCGAGAGCTTCGCTTTGAGCAAGCTGCCGCGTTCCGTGACCAAATCCAAGCGATTCGACGCGTGCAAGAACAACAATATGTATCCGACGATTCAATGGAAGATATGGACGTGTTGGGCTTTGCTCAAGAGAATGGCGTAGCGTGTATTCATATCTTGATGATTCGCCAAGGCAAGGTTTTAGGCAGTAGAAGCCATTTCCCTAAAATTCCCAACAATACGGTGCGAGAAGAGGTTTTTTCGAGCTTTTTAAGCCAATACTATCTTGCGCATAATGAAGCGAGAACCATCCCAACTCGTTTGATTCTCAATGCCGATTTGATGGAAGATGTCACTCCGATTCAAGAAGCCTTGTGTGAAGTGGCGGGTCGTAAGATTCACTTTAATACCAACCCTTCAGGTACTCGAGGTCGTTACCTTAAACTGTCGAATACCAATGCATTGACGGCTATTACCACCAAGATTAATCACAAGATGACCATCAACCAGCGCTTTAAAGAGCTTCAAGAAGTGTTGTCGATGGATGCGATTAAACGAATGGAATGTTTCGATATCAGTCATACCATGGGTGAAAGCACAATTGCGTCTTGTGTGGTGTTCAATCAAGAAGGGCCGGTTAAACCCGAATACCGTCGTTACAACATCACCGGGATTACTGGTGGTGATGACTATGCGGCCATGGCTCAGGCTCTTGAGAGGCGTTACTCGAAGCAACTTGATGTCGATAAAATTCCAGACATCATTTTTATCGACGGTGGTAAAGGTCAGCTCAACCGCGCTCATGAGATCATTTCTCAATATTGGGGTGATTGGCCATTTCGACCAAGAATGATGGGTATAGCCAAAGGGGTTACGCGTAAACCGGGTTTAGAAACCTTGGTGACTCTTGAAGGCGAAGAGTTCAATTTACCCAGTGATGCGCCAGCGTTGCACCTTATCCAGCACATTCGTGATGAAAGCCATAATCACGCGATAGCAGGGCACAGAGCGAAACGAGGTAAAACTCGCCGAACCAGTGCTTTGGAAGGCATTGAAGGGGTAGGGCCGAAACGTCGTCAATCTTTGTTGAAATATATGGGTGGCTTACAAGAACTTAAGCGTGCAACTGTCGAAGAAATAGCCAAAGTGCCGGGCATTAGTCATTCTTTGGCAGAAAACATTTATCAAGCATTGAAACAATAGTAAAAATCCCGCACCATTAAAGCGCAATTGATAAGAGCCTAATAATATGCGTTTGAATATACCTAACATTTTGTCCTTACTGAGACTATTTTTAATCCCAGTATTCGTTGTTGTTTTTTACCTACCTTATGAATGGGCTCCTTTTGCTGCTGCAATGGTGTTTTGGGTAGCGGGTTTTACTGACTGGCTAGATGGCATGCTGGCTCGTAAACTAGGACAAACGTCTCGCTTTGGTGCCTTTATTGACCCCGTGGCGGATAAAGTGCTCGTTGCTACTGCTCTTATCTTAGTTACCGAGCACTATCACTCGATCTGGG
Organism: Vibrio sp. 10N.247.310.24; assembly: GCF_041467175.1. Classification (NCBI taxonomy): domain Bacteria; kingdom Pseudomonadati; phylum Pseudomonadota; class Gammaproteobacteria; order Vibrionales; family Vibrionaceae; genus Vibrio; species Vibrio sp. 10N.247.310.24. Next base: position 606 of record NZ_JBFSUD010000011.1, on the reverse strand, counting down.
TGACTATTCCCGCGGTGACCATGATTGGTCGTGAAATTATCATCTCGGCGCTGCGTGAATGGATGGCTGAAATCGGCAAACGTGCAAGCGTTGCGGTATCTTGGGTTGGTAAAGTGAAAACCGTTTCTCAGATGTTCGCTCTTTGGGTACTTATCTGGCGATACGACGACTGGATGGTGTGGGTAGGTTACATTGCGCTCTATGTTGCAACCGTTCTTACCTACTGGTCAATGGCGCAATACTTGATGGCTGCCAAAGACGATTTGTTAGACGAAAAACATCATTGATGAAGAAGCGAGCTGAGGCTCGCTTTTTTGATCTTTAACCTAAGGTTAAGTTATCAATAGTGGATATCTAATGTGATATAGATCGCCTTTGAATAGCCTGTCCACAAAGTGCTTTGCACACAAAGTCAGCCATTTAGCCTGTTTCGTATAAAATCTATTCAAACGAATTAAAAATACAAAAATAATATTGACTCAAACGCTCGAATCCGTAGAATGCATCCCGTACCCAAGAGGATGGCAATAAGCGATTCGATTGGAGTTATTAAGGCGCCTTGGCAGAGTGGCTATGCAGCGGATTGCAAATCCGTGGACCTCGGTT